>NZ_JBKCVI010000124.1:0-2524 GCF_046317795.1 Flavobacterium sp.
CTATAAAATCTACAACCGTGCGAGTGGACAACGTGTTTTTAATCCAATTCAGTTTGAATGTGAAGCTGACCGCGTAGTTTTTGGAGACAACATTTTTTACACTCAAACTGAAATCACTCCCGATTATGTGTACACTATTGCGCTTACTACAAAAAAGAATTTTGCAGCAATTCAACACTTAGAAAATCAAAATAATATTCAAAAAGCCAATGGAATTCCAAATTGGCTCAATACCAAAAATGCTATTGTATTTCCTGCTTCCATTTCGCATCACGGGAGGTTTATGAGGGTAGTGGTTTTGGGATAATTTTTTATTGTATTTTGTTTATTTGTTATGCGCAATCCTATACAAGACATTTTAGACATATCCTAGCAATAGGATAGTTAGTTGCCCACTATGCCAACAAGCCATATTGCGGATAAATTAACTCGAGAAAAAAGACATATAACCCTCTCAAAAGTTGTTAATAAATTTATGGTGCTTTACATAAGAATTGCTGTTGGTGGATAGTGCCTTTTATTTACAACTTTATTGCAAGTTCTAATTTTCCGCCCAATCCTAATTCTACAATCTTTTGTAAAGTTGAAAATCTAACTTCTTTTACGTTGTTTTCAATTCTTGAAATATAAGATTTTGTAGTTCCGCTTTTACGAGCAAGTTCTTCTTGTGTTAAACCTTTTTCTATTCTAGCTTCATGAATTAATGCGCCAAGTTTAAACTGTTCGTAACCCTTTTCTAATTTATCACGTTTTTCAGTTCCTGGTTTGCCATAAAATTCGTTCTTGAATTCAGCAAGAGTTTTTAAATTATTTGTTCTCGTTTTCATATTCCTTTTTTATTTTTAATGCTTTTTCGATTTCCTTTTTTGGTGTTTTCTGTTCTTTCTTCTGAAATCCGTTCGCAAGAACAATCAATTTTCCTTTGTCAAAAAAACAGAATATTCTAAAAATATCACTTCCTTGTTTTACTCTTATTTCATATAATCCATCAGTATTTTCATGATGTTTTAGATAAGTTTCTGGAATTTTTTCTAAATATTCAATTAATTACAAAGTCCAGGTTATCTTATCTTGAACCTTTTCACGTTGTTTTACAAAAAATTCTACAAAGTAATCTTTGTAAAATGTTACAATTCTTATTTTCTTTTCACTTTCCACAATACAAAATTATTAAAGTTGTTCTAAAGTACAACATTATAATTCAATTATTTTCAATAAAAATTAATAAATTTCTAATTACCGAGATATTTTTTTTGGCATTTCCACCGACTTGTTTATACTCGCTACAAAGTAGCTACTAAACACCCATATTTCGATATATTGTCTCTACTCAGTAGCGTATATACTCCAAATATATAATTAATTCTTTTATTACAAATCATCAAACGGGCTTTTATTTGTTGAGTACTTTTCGTACTTGCATGATAGTAAACGTCCCGCTCCCTCGAGTCCCTTTGAGTGGAGTGTTGATAAGGATATTAATAAATATGAAGAGTTTAAATAGGTGTAGCCATTACAGTATCGTTGCGGAATAACTTATGAATTCAAAAAACCACATAAAAGGATTCGTGAGGTAGCGGGGGGGATTAAGGAAGCATAAACTTTCGTTTAAACACTGACTTTGCAAGTACAAAACCAACTTTAAATTAAGCCCAAAACCCGCCATTTTTGCAAACGGCTGTTAGTGGCAGTTTTTTATTTGTCAGTGTTTTTTTTTCAAGTCTTTAATGATTAAATAAATTGATATTATAAACACAATAATATATAAAGTGTCTAAAAAAGGTTCTTTTAGGGTTAAGTTCTTAAAGTCAATGTGTTTATTCAAAGTCAAACCCAGTGTGAATGCAATGAATAAAAAAAACCAATTTATTCTTTTTTTACTTTCCATATTTTTTAATATTTAGTTATTAAGTCGATTGTTTTTCCAATTAGAGTTGCTGTAATGTATAATGTCAGCATACCTAACAAATATGCAAAAAAAGCCTTAACATAATTTACAATTTTACCTTTTTCATAGAACTGTCCAATTGACCAAATTGTATAAGCAAAACAAAAGGTGCTTGCAATTATTATCAGATTTATATTTGTCAGACTTTGAATAATTCCAAAAACCGAAAATAATAGCATTCCCATCCCCATAACAAAACAAAGAAGAATTAAAATTTCAAAAATGTTAAACTTATATTTTCTGAAAAATAATTTTGACCATAACGCAATAAAAATAGCCATTATAATGTTGGCATAACCATAATGTCCTTGTATCCATTTGAAAATAGCACTTGTAGCAGAATTATTATTATCTAATTTATTTGAATAAGTATCTTCAAAGTGAAAGAAACTATTGCATACTGAATAAATTAATGAAGTAACTATAATGAAAATTATTGGCTTTACAAGTCGATTTCTGTTTTCAGTAAGATAATTTTTTACATTTTGTCCGGGATTTGTTACTAGCTCTTTAATTGTATATAAAATTCCACGTTCAAAATGTAAAACGTGTTCAATTTCGTGAATAATGTAATGT
>NZ_JBKCVI010000125.1:0-5701 GCF_046317795.1 Flavobacterium sp.
GCCCAAAGCTTGTTTTGGGTAGCCATTTTGGTGCTTTTGTAAAAGTTATAGACTAATGCGCCAAACAAAAAGATAATTAATAATAGCGCAACAGGATAATATTTCAATTTGTTGAGTAGCGAAGAATTGCCGTAGTACAAATGTTGTACTTGATTAGGTCCAATTCTTATTATAATTGGATCATTTTGTTTTCTTAGGCTTTTCAAAAAATCAGCCAGTTTAGCTTTATTGTTTACAATGTTATCATCAATATTAGCGGTCTTGATAACGACATTGTTTTCGGTTAAAATAATTGGAATAGTTTTGTTATTGCTTATTATTTGCCGTGGAAGCTCTACTTCGTCTTCTGGTTCAGCATTAAGTAAAGTTTTTAAACTTTCTGCCCAAACCTCCATTTTTACACGTTCATCATTTTTAAATATTTGAAAGAAAGTATAGGTATTCCATAATATTAATGTCACAATGACAAAGGATGCCATAATGATAATCCAACGGGTAACATTTCTTTTTTCGGAAAACTGCATGAATACTAATTTGGTTTAAAAGTAATGAAAAAATGATAACTTCTAATTTTGATGTTTAGACAAAACATAAAAAAATTACATTTGTAAAAAGAAAAAAACATGCTGAGTTTCGAACCACATACACTATCGCCAGCGCAACTTCAGAGCTATCTACAAAGTGCCGTTGCGCCAAGACCCATTGCTTTTGCTAGTACTATGGATAAAAATGAGAAGCCCAATTTGTCGCCGTTTAGTTTCTTTAATGTGTTTAGTTCCAATCCGCCAATCTTGGTTTTTTCGCCAGCACGACGCGTTAGAAACAACACCACGAAGCATACATTAGAAAATTGTCAAGCCACCAAAGAAGTGGTGATTAATGTGGTCAATTATGATCTTGTGCAGCAAGCATCATTATCGAGCACCGAATATGCTGATGGAGTGAATGAGTTTTTAAAATCGGGATTAACCATGTTGCCATCGGACATGATAAAACCGTTTCGCGTAGCCGAAAGTCCGGTGCAGTTTGAATGTAAAGTCAACGAAATTATCGCATTAGGAAATCAAGGTGGCGCAGGGAATTTGATTATTTGTGAAGTAGTAAAAATTCACATTAGCGAAAAAGTGTTGGACGATAAAAATGGGATTGATCAAAGTAAAATTGATTTGGTTTCACGCCTTGGCGGCAACTGGTATTCGCGTTCTAATCAGGGGTTGTTTGAAGTCGAAAAACCATTGGTTACACTAGGAATTGGTGTAGATGCTATTCCTGTTTTTATTAAAAAAAGTCCTGTTTTTGATGGGAATGATTTGGGTAAATTAGGAAATGTAGACGCCTTGCCAACTCCAGCAGAAATTACTATATTTGTACAACAAAATTTTGCTGTAAAAGGAGTTTTAAGTTCGGACGACGAGCAAAAAATTCATGAAAAGGCAAAAGAATATTTGAATAATAATGACGTACTTTCAGCTTGGAAAGTACTTTTAGCAAAACAATAATTATGGAAGTTACCGGAAAAGTAAAAGTGGTTGGAGCTGAACAGCAAGTAAGTCCAACGTTTAAAAAAAGAGAGTTAGTCGTTACAACTGACGAGCAGTATCCACAAAGTATCATGATTGAATTTGTGCAAGATAAAAGTGATTTGTTGAATACTGTAACTGTTGGCGAGAATGTAAAAGTTTCAATCAATTTGGGTGGAAGAGAATGGGTTAATCCACAAGGAGAAACCAAATATTTTAATTCAATCAAAGGTTGGAGAATTGAAAAATTACAGACAGAAGTTCCAAGTGCAGCAATGCCTCCAATGCCTCCAGCAGAAGCATTTGCTCCTGCAACAGACTTTAAGGAAGAAGAACACGATGATTTACCTTTTTAATTAAAAAGGAAAATTCCAAATTTTTAAATTCCAAATTCCAATTTAACACATTTTATTTGGAATTTGGAATTTATTTTTTTGGGATTTATAATTTTATCCTATGTATTTCCTAACCAAAGAACTTTATTTTCCTCCTGTTGAAGAAGCTTCTTACGAGGGTATTCTTGCTGTTGGTGGTGATTTATCTGTAGAGCGATTAGTATTGGCTTACAAAAATGGAATTTTTCCTTGGTTTGATGCCGATGAGCCAATACTTTGGTGGTCACCACCTGAGCGAATGGTAGTCAATCCTCACGATTACAAAGTTTCTAAAAGCATACGAAATATTCTAAATAGGAATATTTTTGAAGTAACTGTCAATATAGATTTTGAATCGGTAATTAAAAACTGTCAAACCATAGAAAGAAAAGGTCAAGTTGGTACTTGGATTTCGGAAGATATTATTACATCTTATACAAAACTTCACAAAAGAGGTTATGCAAAATCATTTGAAGTATGGCAAATAGATTCCCAATCCAGTTGGGAATTAGTAGGCGGTTTGTATGGAGTTGATTTAGGAACTGTTTTTTGTGGCGAAAGTATGTTTTCCAAAGTGCCAAATGCTAGTAAAATTGCATTTGTGTCGTTGATACAATATCTTAAAGAAAACAATTATAAACTTTTGGACTGTCAGGTGCACAATGATCATTTGGAAAAGCTAGGTGCATTTGAGATTTCGAGAGAAACTTTTATGAAGGTCTTGGGGGGTTAGTGTTCAGGTTTCGAGTTTCGGGTTTCGGGTTTCACTTAGCAATCGCTACCTATTTACTCCTTCAAAAACTTCCCTGTTGCACTGTTTTTATCACTCGTTATTCTAACAAAATAACTACCACTTTGCAAGCCCGAAACATCGATGGTTTCATTGGGGTTGGTATGTACTTGAACCAATTGCCCGAGTGTGTTATAAATGTTTACCGAACTCACCACCACAGTTTGTTTGGTTGTAATAGTCAACGTGTCTTTCGCAGGAACAGGCGACAATGTAAACACACTACCAAAATCAAAATCTTGGTTGCCCAAAGTTGCCACAGTAGTAGTTGTAGTATTCGTTACTATTGGGAAGTTATAATCAAAATAAATACTGGCGGTATTGGTGAAAGTATTGCCCAAAACCAAGGTGGGTTTGGTTTTTATTTTAAACGCTACATAGCCATCATTAGTGGTATCATCAAACGGCAAATTGATGTTTTCAAAAATACACTCTACCTGATTGGTATTGGTAATTCTAGTTACAAACGGGTGACTACTGCTTTGCGGAATCAAACTGGCAATATCAAACTTAGTCGTATCAATCATGTCTTTTACTACTATGTTTTGTGCGGCAAATGTTCCTGTATTTTCAAAACGGATAACATAATGCACATAATTCCCCACCATACTAGGTGTAATGGTTGTGCCTTCAAGACACGTTTTATCGTTGGGGTCAAAAGAGTTAACCACAGTTTGATTTAAAGTAAAAACATTATCTGTGGGAGTTTCATCAGTAGAACCAACAATAGTTGCTGTATAATTCAAAACATCCCCACCGTTGACTGCTGGAGTTTCCATAGGCGAGTTGATGTTAAAAACTAAAGTGATTTCTCTAGTTTCAAAAGGATTTAAATTGGTATAAGACCAATTTAAACTGTTATTAGCGGAACTACTATTTAATGGTGTTGCACTTACTAAATCCATCTTAGCATCATCAAAAGCAAAATTTATAATACCACTTTGAGCTTGTGTTCCTTTATTTTTATAAATGACTTTATAAGTAGCATCAAAACCCGGTCTGGCAGGTAGCAAGGATATAATTGAAACTTCCAAATCGTTATTTACACCATTGGGAGCTATACAAAAATTTTGAATAAACGGACTTGCGACGGTTGGAAAACTAACCGTTGCTGTAGTAGGTGAAACTGTAAAATAACTTGGATTTTCTAAAATGGGCGTAACGGTATGCGTTCCCGCTTGTACGGGAATAGTATAACTACCAGAAGTATTAGAAATAAAAGTCCCACTAGTAGTGCCATCAGAAATAGCAAATTTTAAGTTGGGTATATAGCTATCACTAGCATCACAACCATTGGCATTACTATCAAAGCGGTTGCTTCCTTGTATGGTATAAAACGCTCCGCCAGGAGTAAAACTACAATAAGAATTAACATGGCAATTGGTATAACCATATTGAGTTATTTTGGTTTGAATACTGGTTATCTGTGCATCATCTGCACAGATATATTGAAGAGCAGGATTATTTTCGAATATAATATTTTCACTACGCCCATTCTTTACAAATAGCGTGGTAAGTTGATTTGCACTACAATTTAAAGTTTGAAGATTTGTTAAGCCACTTACATCTAAAGTTGGAAGTAGATTTTGATAACAATATAACTGTTGAAGATTTGTTAAGCCACTCACATTTAAACTGGAAAGTAGATTATTATAACAATATAACTGTTGAAGATTTGTTAAGCCACTTACATTTAAACTTGGAAGTAGATTATTATAACAATATAAACGTTGGAGGTTAGTTAAGCCACTTACATTTAAACTTGGAAGTTGATTATTTTGACAATATAACTGTTGAAGATTCGTTAAGCCGCTCACATTCAAACTTGGAAGCAAATTGGCATTACAACTTAAAATTTGAAGATTCGTTAATCCGCTCACATTTAAACTTGGAAGCTGATTACTGCTACAATTTAAAGATACAAGATTTGTTAATCCACTTACATTTAAACTTGGAAGCTGATTACTGCTACAAGATAAAGATATAAGATTTGTTAAGCCACTTACATTTAAACTCGGAAGTTGATTAGTAGAACAATTTAACCTTTGAAGATTGGTTAAGCCACTTACATTTAAACTTGGAAGTAGATTATTATAACAATATAACTGTTGAAGATTTGTTAAGCCACTTACATCTAAACTTGGAAGTTGATTATTAATACAATATAACTCTTGAAGATTAGATAAACCACTTACATTTAAACTGGGAAGTTGATTATTACTACAATCTAAAATTTGAAGATTCGTTAAGCCACTTACATTTATACTTGGAAGCTGATTACTGCTACAATTTAAAGATACAAGATTTGTTAATCCACTTACATTTAAACTTGGAAGCTGATTACTGCTACAAGATAAATATTTAAGATTAGTTAAGCCACTCACATTTAAACTTGGAAGTAGATTATTAACACAAGATAAAGATTGAAGATTAGATAATTCACTCACATTTAAACTGGCAAGTTGATTAGAACTACAATATAAATATTTAAGATTAGTCAAACCAATTATATTTAAACTTAAAAGTTGATTATTAGAACAATTTAAATTTATTAAATTCGTAAAACTTTCTATTCCCGTCAAATTTGCAATAGTGCTTGTTTGCACTTTTAGCCATTTTACAGCTAATGCTTCGCTCACTTGTATTTCCCCATCGTTGTTGGTGTCAATTTTATTGTAGGAAGTAACATCTCCATTAATATCGGGTGTTTGTGTTGATGCTATTTGGTTTGATGGGCTTGCTTGCAATAACTTTGCTTTAAAATTAGCATCCGGTATGTTTACAATCTGCGCCTTTCCAACAAATCCTATAAGCGCAACAACCAAAAGTGTGTAGAGTTTTTTCATGATAAAGTAGTTTGACGGTCAAAGATATAGAATTGTTTTGTAAAAACCGCCTCACTTTATTAAGTTGTTATTGGAAATGGCAAAGTCATTAATGGAAACGGCAAATCCATCATTGGAAATGGCAAAGTTATTAATGGAAATGCAATCTTAAATTTTTAACCATATAAGAAA
>NZ_JBKCVI010000126.1:0-8828 GCF_046317795.1 Flavobacterium sp.
GTTTGTATGTTTATATTTTGCATCCAAAGTAAATCAGGTGTAGCGGTATCGGTTTGGATAAGACCATTGGGTGAGTTTAGAATGAAAATGGTTTTATAGCCACAAGCTCTAGACACATATACGTTTTGACGTGTATAATTAAATTGTAGTATATCAGTGTTTGGTGTGACACTCGTGCTGGTGCTGTTTAAAATCAAACTGTATTTGGTTATATCTTCTGTAATTCGCAGTGGTAATTCAATTTTACTGACGCCACTAAAAGTATCCAAAGAGTCAGTTAATAATGTACTATTATCTGTTTTGTAACCCGTAACTTTTAAGCTGGTTACACTTTTTTTAACCGTTGGATTGTTCACGTCATAAAACTCCAATATCAATCGAGGAGTGGTTTCCTCAGCACAAATATCATCTTTTTCGCAACTAGAGAAAGTAATACCAAGCAATAATAGGGCGATTATTTTTTTCATTTTTTATTGTCTAACTAACATTTTTTTGAAATTAACCGAATAACCATCTATTTTTTGTAGGACTATGGTGTCATTGCTGACTTTTATTATTTCTGCACGAACATTGGTAGTCTGTAAAATATTATAACCATTATTAGTTTTCTCCCATTTTATAGCACCTAAAAGCATGCATATATATCCGTCAGATGTAATTTGGGGTCCATATATCCGAAATTCTTTATCGCTTCTAAAATCATATACTGTATTAAAGTCACAATCTACAAGACCATCCGAGGTGAAGATATTGTTAATAGATACCTTCATGACTTTCCATTCTCCAACAATGTAATCAGTTTCATCTTTCTCACAACTTGAGAAAGTGATACAAATTAGAAACAACAATATAATTTTTTTCATAAGTCTTTGTACTTAATACTTTAATCTTGATACTATCTTTTTTCCAAAAGTACAACATTTTCCACATGATGCGTTTGCGGAAACATATCCACTGGTCGCACACGGGTTACTTTATATTTTTCGTCCAGCAATGCTATATCTCTGGCTTGTGTTGCCGAATTACAGCTAACATACACAATTTTGTCAGCACCAATTTTAATCAATTGTTCTACTACGTCTTTGTGCATTCCGTCTCTTGGTGGATCGGTGATAATCACATCGGGTTTGCCGTGTTGTGCAATGAAATCGTCATTGAAAACGTTTTTCATATCGCCTACATAAAATTCACAGTTGGTAATGCTATTGCGTTTGGCATTTTCTTTTGCATCGATAATTGCTTCAGGAACGGCTTCTACGCCAATTACTTTTTTAGCTTTTTTTGATACAAATTGGGCAATAGTTCCAGTTCCCGTATATAAATCGTAAACGACTTCATTTCCGGTTAGACCTGCAAATTCTCGAGTGATTTTGTACAACTCATACGCTTGGTCAGAATTAGTTTGGTAAAACGATTTGGCATTGATACTAAAGTGCAATCCTTCCATTTCTTCCAAAATATACTCTCTTCCTTTATATAATTTAATATCTTGGTCATAAAGTGTGTCATTGGCTTTGCCATTGATTACATATTGAAGCGAGGTAATTTGTGGAAACGTTGCGTGAATATAATCCAACAACAACTCACGCTGTTTTTTATCTTCCTGAAAGAACTGGATAAGCACCATGATTTCTCCAGTAGATGCCGTTCTAATCATGAGTGTTCGCAATAAGCCCTCGTGGTTTCGGGCATTGAAAAACGTCATATTATTAAGAACCGCAAATTCGCGAATGGCATTTCGGATTTCATTCGATGGATCTTCCTGCAAATGACATTTCTCGATGTCTAATATCTTATCCCACATTCTGGGAATATGAAAACCCAAAGCCGGTTTTTTGCTCAATGATTGGTCTTCTGATTTGATTTCGGCCTCGTTTAACCAACGGGTATCCGAAAATCCAAATTCCATTTTGTTTCTATAAAAAAACTGCTTAGCGGAACCCAATATCGGTTCAAATGTTGGTAATTCTATTTTTCCAATGCGTTTTAAGTTATTATAGACTTCTTGATTTTTGTAAAACAACTGTTGCTCGTACTTCATATTCTGCCATTTGCACCCGCCACAAGCACCAAAGTGTTGGCATACGGGCTCAATTCTATTTTCTGAATAGGAATGGAATTTTATGGCTCTGCCTTCAAAATAAGACTTTCTCTTTTTTAAAGTTTGCACATCTACCACATCACCCGGTACGACATTAGGTATAAAAATGACTTGGCCTTCGGGTGCTTTGGCTACCGATACGCCTTTGGCACCAGCATCAAGAATGGTTATATTTTCAAAAATAACTTTGTTGGTTTGTTTTCTTCCCATGGGGCAAAAATAAACTATTGATTAAAACTTGGTTATCATTTACGAAAAAAATATAAATTAGAGGAAAAATTTAAAAGTGTATACTCATTTAGCATTATTAAGAGGCATCAACGTCTCCGGTCATAAAATGATTAACATGGTCGCTTTGAAAAAAGCAATGGAAGCCATTGGATATACGAATGTGGTAACCTATATCCAATCGGGGAATGTATTTGTAGATACCGAAGAAGAAAGTCCAGCCAAAGTTGGTTTTTTGATTAAGCAGGAAATTTTCAAAGAGTTTGGACATGATGTGCCCGTGATTGTTATTGGCAAAGAGGATTTGCAGGCGTGTTTAGACCGAAACTTATTTTTGAATGAAGCTGAAATCGATTTAAAAAAATTATACGTTTCGTTTATTTCTTCCGAGTTACCTAATAATATGATTACCCAACTCAATTTGAACTTTATCAAACCCGACGAAATCCAATTGGACGGCAAACGAATATACTTAAAATACGACACTTCACCAGCCAAAACCAAGCTCGATAACAAATGGATAGAAAAAAGTATGAATGTAGTTTCTACCACACGCAATTGGAATACAGTGAATACTTTGTTAAAAATGTTTCAAGAGCGAGAATTGTTATAATTTAGCAGTATATACTCATTTATGAATCGGCCAAATAAGTTAAAGCGTTTTTGGAAAATACTGGGTCCTGGTTTAATAACGGGTGCTAGTGATGATGATCCATCGGGAATTGCTACCTACTCACAAGCTGGAGCTGCATTTGGTTTGTCTACTTTATGGACAGCTTTGATAGCTTTTCCGCTGATGGCTGCCATTCAACAAATGTGCGCCAAGATAGGATTAGTTACTTCCCAAGGTTTGACTGGTGCGCTAAAATCACATTATCCAAAACCTATTTTGTATCTCATGTTGCTGTTTAGTTTTCCAGCCATCATAATGAATATAGGTGCTGATATTGCCGGAATGGGAGCTGTTGGAAACTTACTTTTTCCATCTATTCACGCTTCTTTCTTTAGTGTATTTTTTACTTTTTTACTTTTAGGATTAATTATTTATTTGCCTTATGTAAAGATTGCTTCGGTACTTAAATATTTATGCATAGTAATGTTAGTTTACTTTATTGTCCCGTTTTTATACAAGCAAGATTTTGGTGCAATTGCCAAAGCTACTTTTATCCCCACCATAACATTTGATAAAGAATTTATGGCTATTTTGGTTGGAATATTGGGAACAACAATTTCACCCTATCTTTTCTTTTGGCAAGCTTCAGTAGAAGTAGAAGAGATGAAAAACAAGAAACGGCATTTAGTAGTCAACAAAAAAATCATCCACGACATGAAGCAAGATGTCGATTTTGGGATGTCGTTCTCGGGTTTTGTCATGTATTTTATTATTTTGACTACTGGAACCGTGCTGTATAACGGAGGCGTTCATCAAATAGACACCGTAGAACAAGCTGCAGCCGCTTTAAAACCTTTAGCAGGGAATTTTGCCTACCTACTTTTTGCTATTGGAATTATTGGTACTGGGCTGATAGCCATTCCTGTATTAAGTGGCTCTATATCGTATATTATTACCGAAACTTTTGGATGGGAGCAGGGCTTAGACAAAAAATTCCATGAAGCTAAAGCTTTTTATATTGTAATTGCTATCTCCTTACTATTGGGTTTGTCATTAAATTATATTGGAATCTCTCCCGTGAAAGCACTAATATACACTGCCATTCTTTACGGACTAACAGCACCTGTTTTAATTGCCATAATTCTACACATATCCAATAACAAAAAAGTTATGGGTGATTTTACGAATAGTAGGTTTTCAAATATTTTAGGATTTGGAGCTTTACTTATAATGACTCTGGCTGCTGTGACTTTATTGTATCTTCAGTTTTGATTTAGGATTAAGGATTTGAATAGATAGTAATTGATTTTTTTCTATACTTCTTATTTTATAGCTCGTAATTCGTAATTTCTAATTCGTAATTCATAATTTAATTATACTTTTGTTCAACTTATGGATGATTTCTCTCCAAGAAGAAGGAATTTTACTTGTCGGCAGACAGGTTGATAGTACAGAATTTAAATTACAATAAAATGTCAGTTTTAGAAAACTTAACGTCTCATGATGCCATTGCCTTAGAAGACAAATATGGAGCACACAATTATCATCCATTACCTGTTGTATTGAATAGAGGAGAAGGAGTATATGTTTGGGATGTAGAAGGAAAAAAGTATTATGATTTTCTTTCGGCATATTCTGCAGTCAACCAAGGTCATTGTAATCCAAAAATTGTGGGTGCTATGATAGAACAAGCGCAAACGTTGACACTCACTTCGCGTGCTTTTTACAATGATAAATTAGGCGTTTACGAAGAATACATCACTAAGTATTTTGGTTTTGATAAAATGTTGCCTATGAATACAGGAGCCGAAGCTGTGGAAACCGCTTTAAAGCTTTGTAGAAAATGGGCTTATGAAAAGAAAGGCATTCCCGAAAATGAAGCTCAAATTATTGTATGTGACGGAAACTTTCATGGGAGAACCACTACAATTATTTCATTTTCCAATGATGAAAATGCTCGTAAGAACTTTGGTCCATACACGGCTGGTTTTATTAAAATTGCATATAACGATGTTGAAGCTCTGGAAAAAGCAATTTCATCTTCCAAAAATATTGCTGGTTTCTTAGTGGAACCTATTCAAGGAGAAGCAGGAGTGTATATGCCAAGCGAAGATTATTTGGCGAAAGCCAAGGCATTGTGTGCTGCCAATAATGTATTGTTTATAGCCGATGAAGTGCAAACCGGCATTGCAAGAACCGGTTCTTTGTTAGCCGTTTGTGGTAATTGTACTTGTGAAAACAAATGTGAAAAGCAAGCCAGTTATGTAACACCCGATATTTTGATTTTAGGAAAAGCCATTTCTGGCGGTGTTTATCCAGTTTCAGCGGTTTTGGCAAATGATGCCATTATGAATGTGATAAGACCAGGACAACACGGTTCCACTTTTGGAGGAAACCCTATTGCTGCTACAGTAGCAATGGCTGCATTAGATGTTGTGAACGAGGAACATTTAATTCAAAATGCTCGTCGTTTAGGGAAAATATTCAGAGAGAAAATAGGAGAATACGTCAAAACATCAAATATTGCGACTTTAGTTCGTGGAAAAGGATTGCTCAATGCAGTGGTGATTAACGATACAGAAGAAAGCGATACAGCATGGAATATCTGTATGAAATTAGCAGAAAATGGATTGTTAGCCAAGCCAACACATGGCAATATTATTCGTTTTGCGCCTCCATTAGTTATGGATGAGGAGCAATTGTTAGATTGTGTATCCATTATTATAAATACCTTAAAACAATTTGAAAAATAGAACATTAATTCACTAACCAACAAAACTTTACTTATTATGGAATACCAAAACAACGGAATGCAATTAGAAGAAGTAGCCAAAGATTATTTAAGAGAAAGTGCTAAATGGTCCATGTTCTTAGCTATTTTAGGATTTATTGGCATTGGCTTTTTAGCTTTATTAGCCATTATAATGACTTCAGTTATGTCGATGGCACCTGAAACCCCTAGTCCATTTGGTGCGGTTAAAGGATTTGTATCAATTATTTATTTAGTATTTGCTATCATTTATCTATTTCCTATTTATTATTTATACAAATATGCCGATAGCACAAAGAAAGCACTCAATTTTGGTGATTCGGAATTGTTAACCAAAGCTTTTAGTAATTTGAAGTCGCATCATAAATTCTTGGGAATTGCTGCTATAATTATTATAGCTTTATATATTATTGCTGCAATAGTTATGGTTATTGGATATAGCGCCTTAATGTAATAAAATCTAAAACAATTATAATCAAATGCACTTTCATTAGAAGGTGCTTTTTTATTCGGTATGCCAATAAAGTTTGTTATTTTTGAAGTAAATTATATTCCATGAAAAAATTAATTTTACCACTAATGATTGTGGCCATCATAGTGGGTTTATACGAACAAACAAAAGAAAAACCCAACGTTTTTATTCTTGCAATTGCCGTTGTCATTTTTATATACGGAATGATACATTTAAGTGCTAAAACTCCAAGTAAATATTCTGAAACCGAAGACGAACAAGACAATGATAACTAAAGGCGATATAGTTTCCGTTTTGGATGATGCTATTGATGGAGTTGTACTTGATATTAAAGGCAACGAAGTTACTATCGAAACTAGTGATGGTTTTACTTTAATTTTTAAAAGCAGTGAGTTAATCAAAATGGGAAGTTCTAATGACATGAATTTTAGTTTCAATAAAAGTCAGGTGATTAGAGAAAAAGAAGTTGCTAAGCCCAATTACATCAACAAAGAAAAGAAATCGAATAAAGAAATCCCACCTCCAGAGTTTGATTTGCACGTTGAAAAATTAGTAAAAAATTACAAAGCTATGAGCAATTATGATATTTTAACATTGCAAACAGAAACTGCCAAAAGGCATATTGAATTTGCGATTAGAAACAGAATCCCTAAAATTGTTTTTATACATGGAGTAGGAGAAGGAGTTTTAAAATCGGAACTTGACTTTATGTTAGGACGATACGATAATATTAGTTTTCAAGATGCTAATTACCAGAAATACGGACTAGGTGCCACCGAAATTTATTTCAAACAAAACATAAAATAAGAAATCCCGATACTAAACATCGGGATTTCTCTTTTTAAAACTAACCAAATTATTTATAAAACTTTATCTTTATTATGCTACATCGTTTCCTTGATAGCTAACTTTCTTTAAAATGGATCTAATTAAAACATTATTTGTATTCACACCAGAATTGATTAATTGTTTTTTGCTAAAACTTACATTTGATTGATTATCAGATTTAGTATTTTTTGTTCCTGTAAACCAAACAGCAAAATCCATTGATGTTGAAGCAATAGTGTTGTCAGTTGTAGTAACAATTGTAGCATCTTTAGAAACTGAAACTTCTGTTGCTGCAGTCAATGCTATATCTTCAACTTTGTTTTGTCCAAAAACTCCAGTGTTTGCAATAACTAATAAAACGAATAAAACAAATAATCTAACGTTTGTTACATTTTTTTGAGCTACTGAGTTATTTGTTGTTGTCATAATTCTTGTTTTTAGTTTCGTTCTTATTTCTTTATCAAAACTACATCAACTGTTCTCGTTCTAAAAATATTTTCGTTAACTAACCTGAAAACTCGTTTAAAGCGCAAAATCAATGAATTCAAGGGTTTTCAGCGTTTTTATTGTGCAGTTAATCTATGAAATGTTAAAAAAACATGCATTTCATCGATGAAATACCTTAATTTTCTATAAACGACATTATGAACATGATAAATAGTGATTCAAATGATAATTAATTGTAAAATGTTAGTAATTTAGCAACACGTTAAAAATTCAGACCAAATGAAAGTAGAACACAAAGGACATACAACAATTATTAAAGACACAAAAGGACAAACAGCTGATTTTTTGATGAAAGTTACTCATGAACACAATACTTTTAAAAATGATAATCTTATATTAGATGTGTCATATGATAAAAATTTAAGTTTGGAAGATGTAAAATCTTTTTCTGAATTGATTAAGTTACACACAATTGAGAAAAAATCGATTGTTATCGTTGCTCAAAGCATTAATTTTAATTCAGTTCCAAACAATATTATAGTAGTTCCTACCATTCTAGAAGCTCATGATATTATTGAAATGGAAGAAATTGAGCGCGATTTAGGTTTTTAAACTATTATGAAATTAACAATTCTAGGTTGCTATGCAGCCACACCACGAACGATAACTAATCCTACAGCCCAAATATTAGAAATTCGAAATAGAATGTTTTTGATTGATTGTGGTGAGGGAACCCAAGTGCAGTTGAGAAAAAACAAACTTAAATTTTCAAGAATTAATCATATTTTTATTTCACACTTGCATGGGGATCACTTTTATGGATTGGTAGGTTTGATTTCTACATTCATGTTGCTCAACCGTCAAACCGATTTACATGTTTATGGCCCAAAAGGGATAAAAGAAATTGTATTACTTCAATTGCGCTATTCCAATTCTTTCACTGGCTATAATTTATATTTTCATGAATTAACTTCCACCGAAAGTGAAGTGATTTATGAAGACGAAAAAGTATTGGTAAAAACCATTCCTTTAAAACATAGAATTTATACCAATGGGTTTCTTTTTGAAGAAAAAATTGGAGACAGAAAATTGAATGTTGATGCCGTCAATAAAAACAAGATAGAAACCTGCTATTTTCAAAAAATAAAAAACGGTAATGATATTACTCTTGATAATGGAACAATAATTCCAAATGAGGAATTAACTTTTGACCCAATTCAACCAAAAAGTTACGCTTTTTGCAGCGATACGGCATTTGATGAAACTATTATTTGTTCAATTCAAAATGTTGATATTTTATATCACGAAACCACTTTTTTGGAAACTGAAGCAGATAAAGCAGAAAAAACAATGCATAGTACTGCTAAAC
>NZ_JBKCVI010000127.1:0-3995 GCF_046317795.1 Flavobacterium sp.
GTTTAGCCGATGGTTATTTCGTATTACCTTATACTGTTTCTAATTATTTGGCAGACGAAATTAGAACAGGTAAAATTTCTACCGATACACAAGAATTTGCTGATGCCGAGAATAGAGTTGCTTCAACTATTGAGAAATTTATCAATAATAAAGGCTCAAAATCTGTAGATCATTTCCACAAACGCCTTGGCTTAATCATGTGGAACAAAGTAGGAATGGGAAGAAATGAAGCAGGATTAAAACAAGCTATCGACGAAATTGCAGCTTTAAAAGAAGAATTCTATAAAGACGTTAATGTTCCCGGCAGTGCAGACGAACTTAATCAGGAGTTAGAAAAAGCACTTCGTGTTGCCGATTTGATTGACTTGGGACAATTAATGGCAATAGATGCATTGCAAAGAAACGAGTCTTGCGGTGGTCATTTTAGAGAAGAATACCAAGATAGCGAAGGCGAAACACTTCGTGATGACAAAAACTTCTCCTTTGTGGGCGCATGGGAATACAAAGGAAATGATATCAGCCAAGAAGTGCTGCACAAAGAAGAATTGAAGTATGAGTTTATTAAAATTGCGGCAAGAAATTATAAATAGTAACAAGTGAATAGTAATTAGTAAATAGTCAAAAAGTGCTAATCACTAATTACTCTTTACTAATTTCACTCAAAAAATTAAAATTATGGCTACCGGAAAAAACATCAATATTAAACTTAAAATTTGGCGTCAAAAAAACGCTAAAGACAAAGGTAAAATTGTAGATTATAAACTGGATAATGTTTCTACTGACAGTTCGTTTTTAGAAATGTTAGACCAATTGAACGAACAATTAATCAATGAAAAACAAGAACCTGTGGCTTTCGACCACGATTGTCGCGAAGGGATTTGTGGCATGTGTTCACTGTACATCAATGGCCGTGCTCATGGACCAGATACAGGAACAACAACTTGTCAATTACACATGCGTAAGTTCAACGATGGCGATACTATTTTTATCGAACCTTGGAGAAGCAAAGCATTTCCAGTAGTGAAAGATTTAGTAGTGGACAGGAGTGCTTTTGATAGAATCCAGCAAGCTGGCGGTTTTGTTTCTGTGAATACCTCCGGAAGAACTATAGATGCCAACGCTATCCCAATTCCAAAAGAAGATGCAGACAAAGCCTTTATGGCTGCGGCATGTATCGGTTGTGGTGCTTGTGTCGCAAGTTGTAAAAACGGTTCGGCTATGCTATTTGTTGGTGCCAAAGTATCACAATATGCCTTATTACCACAAGGAAAAGTGGAAGCCACACAACGTGTTTTAAATATGGTACGTCAAATGGATGAAGAAGGTTTCGGAAATTGTACCAATACTGGTGCCTGCGAAGTAGAATGTCCTAAAGGAATTTCATTAGAAAATATCGCTCGTATGAATAGAGAATATTTAGTAGCGAGTTTAAAATAAAATACAAACCTCATAGGTTTTGAAAACCTATGAGGTTTAATAATAGAATGCATTCATTTATTTGGATGCATTTTTTTTATCTTTGAAATAAACAAAATGACTCAATGAAAAAGTTCCTTTCATTTCTATTTCTTTTCTTTTCTTTTTTGGCTTTAAGCCAAAACTTCCATCAATATGTCAACCCGTTTATTGGCACTGGCGGACACGGTCACACCTATCCCGGAGCCACAGTACCTTTTGGAATGGTGCAATTGTCTCCCGATACTAGAATTGATGGAAGTTGGGATGGCTGTTCGGGTTATCATTATTCGGATACTATAATTTACGGATTTTCACACACGCACCTCAACGGAACGGGCGTTTCCGATTATGGTGATATCATGCTCATGCCAACAATGGGCGAACCTACTTTTGATAACAAAGTGTATGCTTCCACTTTTTCTCATCAAAATGAAAAAGCAACTGCCGGATTTTATTCCGTCAAGTTAGACAAACACAATATTGATGTGCGTTTAACTACTTCAACTCGAGTTGGTTTTCATGAATATACCTTTAATGAAAGTGGACAAGCCAATATTATCTTAGACCTAAACCATCGTGACAAATTATTGGGAGGAAGAATTAATGTAATTGATGATAAAACTATTGAGATTTTACGAAGAAGTGAAGCTTGGGCAAGAAACCAATATGTATATGCTCGAATTGAGTTTAATGTTCCTATGAAAGTTTCAAAAACGAACAAATCAAATTCAGAATCGCTTGAAATTTCTGGAATGAGTTTTTCCAAACAAGTCAAAAAAAGAGAAAAAATATTGGTAAAAGTGTCACTTTCACCCACAAGTTATGAAGGAGCAAAATTAAACAGTTCCGAAATAAAAGATTGGGATTTCGATAAAGTAAAACAAGAAGCTGAACAACTTTGGAACAAACAATTATCTAAAATTGAAATAACGGAATCCGACTTAGATAAAAAAACCATTTTCTACACCGCACTTTACCATACGATGGTGCAACCCAATATCGCTCAAGACATTGATGGAAAATACCTCGGAAGAGACAATAAAATTCACCAAACTGAAGGTTTTGATTATTATTCTGTATTTTCTCTTTGGGATACGTTTCGAGCGGCACATCCTTTATATACTTTGATTGAAAAGAAACGCACCGCCGATTTTATCAATACCTTTTTAAAGCAATACGAACAAGGCGGGCGATTACCTGTTTGGGAATTGTCTTCCAACGAAACCGATTGCATGATTGGCTATCATTCCGTTTCCGTAATGGCAGATGCTATGGCAAAAGGCATTACGGGTTTTGATTATGATAAAGCATTCGAAGCAGCCAAACATTCTGCGATGTTAGATCATTTAGGATTAGATGCTTACAAGAAAAACGGATTTATATCCATGGATGACGAACACGAAAGCGTTTCTAAAACGTTGGAATATGCCTATGATGATTGGTGTATTGCTCAAATGGCGCAAATTTTAAACAAAACAGAAGATTACGACTACTTCATGCAACGTTCCCAAAGTTGGAAAAACGTCTTTGATTGGAAAACCGGTTTCATGCGACCAAAGAAAAATGGCGGTTGGGACAAACCATTCGACCCTAGAGAAATCAATAATAATTTTACCGAAGGTAACAGTTGGCAATACTCGTTTTTTGTACCACAAGATATTGAAGGTATGATACAAGCGTATGGCGGAAACGAAAAATTTGAAGCCAAACTAGATGAAATGTTCAACTCCGAAAGTAAAACGACAGGAAGAGAACAAGTGGATGTTACCGGATTAATTGGGCAATATGCACATGGAAACGAACCCAGTCACCACATGGCATATTTATACAACTACATTGGGAAACCCGAAAAAACTAAAGAAAAGGTACATTACATTCTAAACAATTTTTACAAAAATTCTCCCGACGGATTAATAGGAAACGAAGACTGCGGACAAATGAGTGCTTGGTATGTGTTGAGTTCGATGGGAATTTATTCGGTGACGCCAGGACATGCCGAGTGGAGTGAAGTCAAACCTTTATTTGAGAAGATTAAAGTAAATTTAGAAGATGGAAAGAGTGAATTTATCACTGAAAATTCTGTTAGAAGTAGACTTGGAATTCCAATGACAAGATATAATTGGATTAAATCAAAATTGACAGAATCTATTATTCCTGTCCCAATAATTCAAGCAGACAGTAAATCATTTAAAGATAAAATGAAAGTTGAAATTTATAAATCAAATTCAGCTTTTGATATTTATTATTCTTTCGATAATAACAATTTTCAAAAATACGACCAGCCATTTGAAATTAATAAATCATGTCAAATTTTTGCTTATTGCAATGATGCTGTTAGAAAAACTAGTGTTGTTTCCGCCACCTTCTTCAAAAAACCAAACAATTACACTATCGTCATCAAATCAAAATACAATCCGCAGTATCATGCTGGTGGTCCTGATGGTTTGATTGATGGAATTTTCGGAACCACCAACTGGCGAAAAGGCGATTGGCAAGGGTATCAAAGTCAGGATTTTGAAGCCATTATTGATTTGCAG
>NZ_JBKCVI010000128.1:0-12926 GCF_046317795.1 Flavobacterium sp.
ATTTTTGAAGGATTAAATCGATATCAAAATTAGTTTGCAAAGATAGACATACTGAACACTAATTACTGAACACTGACCACTAATTCTTAATCTCCTTAATCGCACTTTCCTCAATCCAACCAGTGGTTTCATCAGTAAGTGCTACTTTTTTCCAGTTGGCAATGCTTTCTAAAATGTAAACTTTTGTTCCTTCGTGTAAAACGGTTGCATCCTGACTTCCCGTTTTTGGTTCGCTTTTTAATGGTGTTGATTCAGCAAAAACGATGGCGGGTCTTTCGTTATCATTACGACTTTTTTCATAAAATCCGGAAGCAGCACTTAGTACAATTCCAAACAACCAAACGAACATTCCGATAAAGAAAACTCTTTTTAAACTTGTTTTTTCTGAAAAATAATAACCCGCAAAAAACCCTAAAAACAAGAACGCAAAAACGACTGCAATCCAAGCCCAAGTGTCATAATGATATTTTGAAGTAAAGTCAGAGAGCAATTTGTTGAAACCTACTTTCGGTATGACTTTAATGTCATCTATTGCCATTTTTCGGGCAAAGTCTAAATTGGTTTTGATTTCAGTATCATTCGGACTTAGCAATAATGCTTTTTCATAATTGTAGATTGCTGGAGCCACTTTGTGTAGTTTGTAATAACAATTTCCTAAATTAAAATACACTGCAGCCGATTGTTTTCCTGAGTTTATGATACTTTCAAAACTTGAAATGGCTCCTTGGTAATTTTCTTTTTGATAGTATTGATTGCCTTGTTCAAAAGCAGTTTGTGCCCAAAAAACTTGAGAAACGAGTAAAAACAAAGTGAGTATCTTTTTCATTTTTATTTAACCACGAAGTTCGCAAAGAAGTCACAATGTACACAAAGATTTTAAAGTGTACCATTAATGACTCTTCGAACGCCGTTTTTTAAAAGTTTAACATTAAAATTAATTAATAAACCCAATTTACAACTGGACAATTTTAAGTAAGTTAACAATTGAGCTAAATGGACATCATTTAACAATTCAACCGATTTTACTTCTACTATAAATTTATTTTCTATAATAATATCTATTCTATAACCTATTTCCAAATTAACTTCTTCATATATCAATGGAAGTGGTTTTTGTTTTTCAACTTTAAGACCTGTCTTTTTAAGCTCATAAAATAAACATTCTTCATAAGCACTTTCGAGTAATCCAGGGCCGAGTGATTTGTGAACCTTCAACGCTGATTCAAATACAATTCTTGATATTTGTTCCTCGGTAATCATATTTTTTATCTAATAATTCTGTTTTATTTAACCACGAAGTTCACGAAGTAGGCACAAAAAACACTATTTAAAACATTTCATTGTGAACACCGTGCCTTCCTTGTGCTCTTAGTGGTTAAAAATTTATTTAATTTGCTTTTCTAACGCTGAAATTATAGCAACTGCTTTGTCAAAATCCTGCTGTATTGCCGTTTCAGATGATGGAGCATAGCGAGCAAATTCACAGTTTTCGGTAAGTGTTATAAATTCAGAGATGGTGTCAAGTTGTGCATTTCTAGATTGCAATAGTTCTGATATTTTTTCTTTACTCATTTCAGAGGTTTCAATATGTATTTTGGCTTTCAAGAAATTGTGCATGGCTTTTTCAAGCGCTATATAAAATGGTTCTTTGTTTCCTATATGTTTTTTGGCATCGCCTAAATATTTCTTCGCCAAAGCATTTGAGCGTTTAATTTTATTCCCAGCAACATCATTGTCTGAAGCGTCTTTTCTTCGTTTGCCAACAATCAAAAACGGAATGGCTAGAAAGGGTAAAAACACCAGTGAATAGAATAATCCCGAACCAATGAAATCTTCTTTTTCCATTGATTTCAAGGTTGTTTTTTGTTTGTTATAAGCAAATGTTTTGGTAATGGCGACTTCGGTTTTTATTGTACTATTTGGAGCTGTTTTTTCGGAACTTGCCATACTTGGTCCATCCATAACTGTAATAGTAATGGGTTGTGAACTAATCGTTTTATAACTATTGGAACTCAAATCAAAATAGGTGAAACGTAAGGGTTTTATTTGATAGCTGCCTTTGTATTGTGGAATTATCGTGTATTTATCTGAAATTTTTCCAGTCATTCCCGTTAATGGAGTTGACACATTTTCATCATGAATGGGATCATACATTTCTAATGCAGCAGGTAAAACAGGTTTTGGTAAGGTAAACAATTTTAGATTTCCAGTACCAGCTACACTTACATCTAAATCAAGTGATTCTCCATTTTTTAACACCGTTTTTGAAGGTTTTACTTTAAAGTCAAAACGCCCAACTGCACCCGTAAAATCTTCTGTTTTCCCAGACTCTGGTAACGCTTTTACAGAAATCACTTTGCTTCCAGCTGACACACGCTTGCTGTCTTCGGTCATTAAAGGTTGTCCCCAAAAATTTCTTCTGTTTGTTGGCACTTGACAATCAATATCCAACGAAAGCGGTTCGATTTCTAGTTTACCCGATTTTTGTGGATATAAAACGGTTTTTCGCAACACTACATAACGATAGCGTTCGCCTTTGAATATCCCTTCCTGCGCAACGAGTTGCTTGATGTCAATATTTTGGCTCCAAAAATCATTGTATTTTGGTTTGTTTAATTCTCGCCAATTCGAAATTCCGATATTAAAACTGAAATACAGTTTATAAACCACAGTGATGGGTTCGTTCACATAAGGATTGGATTTTGAAATGTCAGCCACCAAATAAATATTGTTATCGGCGCTAACAACAGGCATTTCATTTGGATCTTTAGGAATTTCAACGGCATTTGTTACATTAACTTTTACGGGTGAAGTTTTATAAACCTGACCGTTGATTTCGATGGATGCTTGTTTTATGGTTAACGCACCTTTTTGAGTAGGCAGTAAAATATAAATATAGGATTTATTAAACGAACTTTTCCCGTTTATCCAGGATTGACTCACAGACTGGCTTGGTCCGCCAACTACTTTAAATCCGCTTTGTTCAAAGCTTGGTGGTACAAAATTATCGCCATCAGCATTCATGGTAAATTCGATTCGGAGTCTTTCATTTAATCCTAAAGAATTTTTGCTCACTTTGGCCTCAAACTGTACTTGAGCTATGAGTAAATTTCCAAATAATAGCAGCAGTAAAACAATTACTTTTTTCATATGTTGTTATTATTGTTTTTTCATCGGTCATATGTAATTCGCATATCATAATTGGTTTTTACGACCAATTTTAGATCATGCTCATTTCATAATTTCATTTTCAAATTGTTTGATCTCATTGTTACCAATCCTTTTCTGCTTTTTTTGGATTGGCCTGTATTTTTTGTTTATTTACTTTATCTTGAATTTTTTTCTCTTCATTGTTTACCGCATCAAGCAAATTTTGTAATCGCTGTTTTGAAATTCCACCCGGTTGAGGTTGTGGTTTTCCTTGATTTTGGTCTTTATTTTCTTTTTTATCGTTATTGCCGTCTTTATTATCTTTGTCTTTTTGATTTTTATCTTTTTCTTTATCCTTGTCTTTATCTTTGTCTTTCTTTTCGTCTTCTTTTTGATTTTTCTTGTCTTTGCTCTTGTCGTCGTTTTTCTTAGGCGGATTGTCTTTTAGCATTTTTTTTGCCAAAGCAAAATTATAGCGCGTTTCTTCATCGTTAGGGTTATTTCGCAATGCATTTTTGTAAGCTTCAACAGCATTCGAATAATCTTTATCTTTCATAAAAGTGTTCCCAATGTTATGAAAGGCATTGTGTTTCTCTTCTCTTTTTTTGGCCGTTTTCAAAGCTTTGGCATAATGAAGTTTGGCTTCTGCAGCTTGATTTTGTTTGTAAATGGAATTTCCTAAATTATAGGATGCTATTGATTTTTTAGGGTTTTTAGATTCCGAAATTCTATATTCAGCTTCAGCATCGTCATATTTTTTTTCTTCAAAAGAATCGTTCCCTTTTGGCAAATTTTTATCCTTTTCTTGTGCATATAATTCTCCCAACCCACAGAGCGAGAAAAGTAAAATGAATATGAAATATTTTTTAATCATCTTTTTTGTTTTAGTTCCTGCCCTTTGTAGAGGTTAGGTGGGACTTATTCTTTTTCGTTAAATAAATTCATCTTTTTTACCCATTTTGTTTTTCTTTCCAAAAGGAAAATATCCAAAAATAATAGGAAAAAACCAAAGCCCAAAAACCATTGAAACTGCGATTTGAAATCGGTCATTTGTGTGCTCTCAAACTCGGTTTTTTGAATATTATCCAAAGCATTTTTAACATAATCCAAAACTGCTTTTGTTGAATTTCCATCTACATAACCACCATTGGCACTTTTGGCAATTGTTTTTAAAACTTCGGCATTTCTTTTTGTAATTACGACTTCATTATTTTGATCTCTTTGAAAACTTTCTACAACACCATTTCGTTTTAATGGAATTGTTCCGCCATTTTCAGTACCAACACCAATGGTTAGAATTTTTAAACCCACTTTTTTGGCTTCTTCCGCTGCGTCTTGAGCCGAGTCGGAATGATCTTCACCATCTGTAATGATAATGAGCAACTTGTTGGTTTTATCTTTTTTGTCAATATAGGTTGTGGCTAAATTTATTGCTTGATCAATGGAAGTTCCTTGTGCCGAAATCATTCCGGGATTCATACTTTGCAAAAACATTTTGGCCACACCATAATCAGTTGTTATTGGTAAAACCGGGAAAGCACTTCCAGAATAGGCAATAATTCCAATTCTGTCGCTGCCCAATTGATTAATGATTTGAGAAACTAATTGCTTGCTTTTTTCCAATCGACTTGGCGCAACGTCTTCGGCCAGCATACTTTTGGACACATCAACTGCAAAAATAATATCTATACCTTCCCGTTTTACGGTTTCTAATTTAGTACCAATTTTTGGGTTTACCAACCCAATGATTAAGCAAGTTAACGCCAATAGAACCAAAACCAATTTCAGTATAGGTTTAAAAATTGATTTCTCGGGGCTTAGTTTTTTCAACAACTCTAAATCACCAAATTCCTTTTGTTTTTTTCTTTTCCAATACTGTACATACAAGAAAAGCATCGCCAATACTGGAATGACAATCAAGAAATATAAATATCCTTTTTCTTCTAACTCGTACATTTTTCACGTTTTTTGTCATTTCGACGAAGGAGAAATCTCATCTTGATGAGTTTCCTCGACTGCGCTCGGAATGACATTTTATTTAAATAAAACTTCTATAAACGGTGTTTCTTAAACCAATTTCTATCAAAACCAATCCTAATGCAATCCAAACAAACAACCTGTATTTTTCGTCATAATCATAGAACTTTAACTCCTGAATTTCGGTTGTTTCCAGTTTATTGATTTCGTTGTATATCGATTCTAATTTATCGTTACTATTGGCTCGGTAATATTTACCGCCAGTGTTTCGGGCTATAGCTTGCAGCAAGTTAACATCTATTTCAACAGGCATCATTTTGAAAAGAAAACCCCCGTTTGGTGCATAAGCATAAGGAAACATGGCGTTTCCATTGGTTCCAATTCCGATGGTATATACTTTTATTCCATATTCTTTTGCAATTTGCGAAGCGGTTTCGGGTTCAATAAATCCAGCATTATTTACACCATCTGTTAATAGAATAATCACTTTGCTTTTTGCCTTGCTGTCTTTCAATCGATTTACGGCCGTGGTCAATCCCATTCCAATTCCAGTTCCATCTTGAATGACATTGTCGTATTTTATTCCTCGTAAGGATTCTTGTACCACTGCTTTATCACTAGTAACAGGGTTTTTTGTGTAAGCTTCGGCAGCGTAAACCACAATTCCTATTCTATCATTTGGTCTTCCTTCCACAAAACGAGTGGCTACTTTTTTTAGCGCTTCCATTCGGTTAGGTTTCAAATCTTTGGCCAACATACTTCCCGAAACGTCAATTGCCATCACGATATCGATTCCTTTCGTAGATTTTGTTTGGCTGCTAATATCTACTTTTCTTGGTCGTGCCAAAGCAATAATCAATGAACTTAAAGCCAATAATCGAAACACAAATAAATAGGGTTTTAATTTGGCAATCCATGATTTTTGTGCTTTAAAACCTTTTACTGAACTTATTTTCAAAGTTGCCGAAAGCTGTTTTCTTTTCCAGATATGCCATAAAATAGCTGCTGGAAGCAATAAAAACAACCAGAAAAATTCAGGATTTAAAAAACTCACTTCTTTTAGCATTATTGCGTTACTTTTAATTCAACCGAATTCAATATTCTTTCCCCAATTTGTTGCCCGTATTTATCATCCTCTCTATGCAAAATCAAGATTTGTTGTAAACCGTTATTTTGTCCAAAAACTAACATTTCATAATACATTTTGGTCGATTTGCCTTTAACTTTGTCCAAAATGGTCATTGTTCCATACGATTTTTTGCCCGTTATGCCTTGCTGTGTATCGAATTCTTCTGTTTTTACAATAATGTTTTGTGCACCTTGACTTTCCATTACTTTAAGCGAACCCTCGACAGCTTTATCCAAATCCAATTGTACTTCTTGCTTGAAGGATGAGGTAGCAACCGTGATGTAAAAATCGTCTAACATGCTACCGTAAACAAAAAGTTGCATGTCTTTGATTAAAGCGGCAGCATCTTTTGGAAGTGCTTTGGAAGCATCCATTCGTTTCAACACTTTTGGCGTTTCAATTTTTACACCTGGATTGCCATATTCGCTAAAAACCCATTCGCCTTCAACTAAATCTTTGGTAGGGTGACCAAGGAAATTATCTTTCACATAGTCAAAACCTTTGAAATAAATGAGTCCCAAAACAAATAGCATCAGCATTCCAAGAACAATTCCAATTGTGGTGATGATTCTAACTCGTTTTTGTTTTTTCAGTTTTTGAATTCGAGCCAATTCTTTTTGTTGTTCGTTCCAAAGTGCCAATTCATCATTATCCTCCACAATTTCAGGAATTGATTTATGAATGGTTACTATAGAACTAGAAATTCGTTTTTTGTCTTCTTCAATTTCAAAATCAAGCGGTTTTACTTTGGCAAATTTTACCAAATCGGCTTGTTTTAAAACCTTTTCTAAATTCTCTACGGTTTCGTTGGAAAGTTTTAATTTTTGTTGTTTGGCGGCTTTTCGTAACCCTTCAATAAGCTCCGAAGTCGTACTTTCCATCGCTGGAATGTGTATTTCTTCTTCTATGTAGTTTCGGGCAATATCGGTTAATTCTGAATAGTAATTTTTGATTTCGCCTTTTTGCCAAAGTTCTTTTTTTTCTAATTGTTGCAATAAAGAGGTTGCTTTTTCAATTGGCGATGTATAAACAATTGCTTCAACTTTGGGTTGGCTTTGTCTTTTTTTGATGAATTTGTAAACGAAATAACCAATTACGCCAATTGCTAACAAAATCAATAGATAAATCCACCATGAACCTAACGGACTTTCTACTTTAGCAATGTCTTTGATGTCGTACATTTTTTGTTTCAGCGTATCAACTTTTACATCGTTTACTTCCACTTTTATACTATCGGAAAAAGAGGGTTTACCATTAATCAAAACGGGAATTCTGGGAATGGTATATTTTCCGCTATCAAATTGGGTTAAGCCATATTTTTTAATCAGTTCGTAGCGCGCACCGTTTTTTACGGTATCAATTTTATAAGACTGAATTACTTCCAACGGACCAAAAAATTTGGCATTTGGAAATTTCACTTTAGATAAAGTATCAACATCTGTTTTTAAAGTCAGTTTAAATTCGGCACCAATTTTTTTCTTGGTAGAATCAATAGAAGTCGTTACTTTTTGGGCAAAAAGCGAAGTTGATATTAGAAAAAATAATATGTATAATTTAATTTTCATTTTATTGTTATTTAACCACTAAGTTCGCTAGGTCAGCACGATGCGTACGAAGGAAAATCTTTTTGACCATTGCGCCTTCATCGTGTTCTTTGTGGTAAAACATTTTTATCTCGATTTAAAATAACTCAACAATTTTGTCACATAACTTTCATCAACACGAGTATTAACAGTTCCAGAACCACATTTTGAAAAGATGTCTTTAAAGTAATTTACTTTATCGTGATATTCTTTTTCGTAACTCAAACGTGCTTTTTTAGAACTCGTATTGACCACCAAAATTTCTCCAGTTTCGGCATCTTCCATTTCAACCATGCCGATGTTTGGCATTTTTTCTTCTCGAATGTCATACACTCGAATTCCTGTTAAATCATGTTTTTTGGACGCAATCTTTAATGTTTTTTCATAATCATCATCTACCATAAAATCCGAAATCACAAATACAATCGCTTTCTTTTTTTGTGTTCCTGATAAAAACTTCAACGCCTGCGACAAATCCGTTTTGTTGCTTTTGGGCTGAAATTCTATTAGTTCGCGTATGATTCGCAACACATGTGATTTCCCCTTTTTTGGCGGAATGTATAATTCGATTTGGTCTGAAAATAATATCAAACCAATTTTATCATTGTTTTGAGTTGCCGAAAAAGCCATAGTTGCAGCAATTTCAGTTACAATTTCACTTTTCAATTGGTTTTTGGTGCCAAAACTTTCCGAACCGGATATATCCACCATTAACATCATGGTCAATTCGCGTTCTTCTTCAAAAACTTTTACGTGTGCTTCATTGTATCGTGCGGTAACGTTCCAATCAATAGCACTAATATCATCTCCATATTGGTATTGACGCACTTCGGAAAAAGTCATTCCTCGACCTTTAAACGACGTATGGTATTCACCCGAAAAGATATGATCACTCAATCTTCGGGTTTTGATTTCTATTTTGCGAACTTTTTTGAGTAAGTCTTTGGTTTCCATTTTTTGATAGTGTTCAGTGTTCAGAAATTAGTGTTCAGTAAAATTTTCTAAAAAATATAAATAACTGACCACTTAAAACTGACCACTGCCAACTTTGATTTAAGGTACTTCGATTTCGTTTACAATTTTGTTAATAATGTCAACAGAAGTAACATTTTCGGCTTCGGCTTCGTAAGTAATTCCTATTCTGTGACGCAATACATCATGCACAACGGCGCGCACATCTTCTGGGATTACATAACCACGACGTTTGATAAACGCATAACATTTGGCAGCATTCGCCAAGTTGATACTTCCACGAGGTGAAGCACCAAAACCAATGAGCGGTTTCAAACTCTCCAATTTGTATTTTTCAGGGAATCGCGTAGCAAAAACAATATCCAAGATATATTTTTCAATCTTTTCGTCCATATAAACCTCGCGAACTGCTTCTTGTGCTTTAAGTATTTGCTCTACAGAAACTACTGGATTCACTTTTTCATAAGCGCCTTTCAAATTCTGACGAATCACCATGCGTTCTTCATCCATTTTTGGATAATCAATCACAGTTTTTAACATGAAACGATCCACTTGAGCTTCTGGCAAAGGATACGTTCCTTCTTGCTCAATAGGGTTTTGTGTGGCTAAAACCAAAAACGGTTTGTCTAATTTGAAAGTAGTGTCGCCTATAGTGACTTGCTTTTCCTGCATCGCTTCTAGTAAAGCCGATTGTACTTTGGCTGGCGCACGATTGATCTCATCGGCAAGAACAAAGTTGGCAAAAATGGGTCCTTTTTTTATCGAAAATTCATTGGCTTTAATGTTGTAAATCATGGTTCCTACAACATCGGCTGGCAATAAATCGGGGGTGAACTGAATTCTACTAAAACTTCCATGAACCGCTTGTGAAAGTGTATTGATAGCCAAAGTTTTTGCTAATCCAGGAACCCCTTCTAAAAGGATGTGTCCTTGCCCCAAAAGTCCAATTAACAATCGTTCCACCATGTGTTTTTGACCCACAATAACTTTGTTCATTTCCATGGTCAATAAATCGATAAAAGCACTTTCTCTTTCAATTTTTTCATTGATTGCTCTTATGTCTATAGCAGTACTATTCTCTTCCATAATTTTATTTTTTCGATGTACAATTAAGTTCAAAATTTTAACATTTCAAAAATCAAAATTTAATCCCGTAACAGATGTTAAAAATGCGTTAAAACTTTATTAAACATCCCAATTTTAAGGATGATTTATGATTTTCTTTTTATAATTTTAAGACCGATTAGAGTTTTGAATTTTTTTTGCAAAAAAATACTATTTCTTTTAAAAACCCAAAACCCAAAATATTATTAATACAACATTAAAAAATAACGAAATGCAAACTAAACTTTCGCCTATAATAGCCGGAACCATGAATTGGGGAATTTGGGATAAAAAATTGAATACAATTGAAATGGCTCATATTATCAAAGTTTGTGTTGAAAATAAAATAACCACTTTTGACCATGCCGATATTTATGGGAATTATACCACCGAAGCCGATTTTGGAAAAGCATTTAAGCAAAGTTTGGTTGATCGAACTACTATTCAATTAGTTTCAAAATGCGGTATCCAACATGTGAATGGTAGAGCTAACAAGATTAAACATTATGATTATTCAAAAGCGTATATCATTTGGTCAGTAGAAAACTCACTTAAAAATCTGCAAACGGATTATTTGGATGTTTTATTGCTGCACCGTCCGAGCCCATTAATGGTGGCAGATGAAATTGCGGAATCGATTGCTCAATTAAAAAAAGAAGGTAAAATTATTGATTTTGGAGTGTCAAACTTTACTTCCTCGCAAACAGAATTATTGCGTCAAAAAACAGAAATTAACTATAACCAAATTCAGTTTTCGGCAACACATTATGAATCTATGTTGGATGGGAGTCTAGATTATATGCAATTGCACAACATTCGTCCCATGTCATGGAATCCTCTTGGAACCATTTTTAGAGAAGACATTGAGCAAACGAGACGGTTGAAAAAATTGTTGGTGCAATTGGTTGAAAAATACCATTTAGGTTCTGACACTATTTTATTAGCTTGGATTTTAAAACACCCCGCTGGGATTATTCCTGTTGCCGGCACCGTAAATATTGCTCGAATTCAAGCCCTGATGAAAGCCGTTGAATTGGATTTAGATCAAGAAGATTGGTTTGCTGTTTGGACGGAGAGTATGGGAAAAAAGGTTGATTAGTTTCGGGTTACGGGTTTCGAGTTTAAGGTTTAAAGTTTCGAGTTCAAAGTTCAAAGAAATCAGAACTCGAAAATTGTAATTATAAATATTTATTTTTAAAAAATATGGCTACGATAAACACTTTTGAAGAACTTGACATTTGGCAATTAGGTAGAGAAATATGTCAAGATGTTTGGGACAAATTTGAAAATTCTTCTCTCGGAAAAGATTTTGAATTACGTAACCAAATGAATGGTTCATCAGGTTCTATAATGGATAATATAGCTGAGGGTTTTGAGAGAAATGGAAGAAAAGAGTTTATACAGTTTTTGAGTTATTCTAAGGGTTCATGTGGAGAATTACGCTCACAATTATATAGAGCATTTGACAGAAAACACATCAGTGAAGAAGAATTTGAATTCTTGAAAGCCAAAACAATTACAGAAAGCAAAAAAATAGGTTCTTTTATGGCCTATTTGGTTAAATCCGACATTAAGGGTAGCAAATTTGATAAATAAATTTGAAGGTTTCAAGTTTAAAGTTTCGAGTTACTGGTTTATAGTTTTGATTTTGAAGTTTCTCAACTCATAACTTTAAACTCCAAATGAACTCGCAACCCGCAACCCGCAACTAAACCATGATAAACAAACGCCTTCTTATAAAAAACCTCCTGGCTCACAATGATGAGAGTAGTTTTTATGACAAGAAGCGACAGTTGAATTTGCACACCAAAGAAGGGAAAGCTAAGTTTTTAAAACACATTTGTGCTTTGTCAAATTCTAATCCTTCTAACAATTCCTATATTGTTGTGGGTGTGGAGGATCAAGATAACGAAATTACGGGCGATGATTTTTTTGACGATAGCCGAATACAGAATTTGGTCAATGCTTATTTGGAAAATCCTCCAAAAATTCAATACGAAAATGTGCCGTTTCCTAATTTGCCCAAAGACAGGGTTGTTGGATTAGTAACGATAAAACCCAAACATAAAATATCTTTTTTCAAGAAAAACATTCATACTATTTTAGCCAACACCGTTTTCGTTCGAAGAGGAAGTAATTCGATGCCCACGGAGGACAAAATTCCCCATTCCAAACAAAATATTGAAACCGTAATCAGTATTGAAAACAGTTCAAGAAACAGCATTGCCTATACGCTTGACGGCGTTATAGATTTTACGAATAATCGTCACAAAGACATGCCTTCAAAATATAAAGTTTTCAAAGAACTTTTTGTGATTTGTTGGGCAGGAATTCCCAAAAAAATTAGAGACATAACCTATTTATCCAGAGTTGATATAGAACTGATTAATGAGCAAGTAAAACTGTTTTATTCAGCACATGATGTAGTTACTATAAGTTATGATGAGCAAAGTTTTACTATAATTGAATACGTTCCGCTTGGGCTGAATGACAAAACGAGTTATTATCCATTGGAAAAACTAACGATACATTTTTTTGATAACGGGTATTATAAAATGGAAACCCAAATGCTTTTTGAACCTCCAGCGTTTAACAAAAAAATGCTGCATCACATTTATAATTCCAATATTGCATTAATCAAAAAAATAGAAAAAGGGTTTCCTATTTCTGAAAGAGAGGAGAATGATTTGGAAAATTTATCTTCCACTTTGATGATTTGTTATTTGAATGGTTTTGACGATGCCAAGCAGAAATTAATTGATGCCAAGCCATTTTTGAAAGCCCAAAAAAATCCAACAATTTATCTTAGCTTTAAAGAAGCGATGCGAATTTTAAGAAAAATGAAATACAATAAAAACAATGCATAGAAAATTAGTCATTGGCGACATTCACGGCGGATTAAGAGCGTTACATCAAATAATGGATAGAGCCAAAGTAACGACAGATGATACTTTGATTTTTCTTGGGGATTATGTTGATGGATGGAGCGAATCGCCAAAGGTTTTGGATTA
>NZ_JBKCVI010000129.1:0-27435 GCF_046317795.1 Flavobacterium sp.
CTTATACATCACACCATCACTTGGCAAAGTTTGTATGATCTTTTTACCAAACGCTTCTAGCTCAGCTGGTGCCTCAGCAACAACCATTCCTATAGGTTGCACAATATCTTCTTCATAATACTTTTTATTACCCGAGTTGTAATTGGTATGCTTCAACCCAAAAGGGTAGTAATGGTTTTCTTCCAATATTTTAAGAACTCTGTCTATTTTATCTACGCTATAACTCACTCTAATATTCCCTAAATGGTCGGTATAGTTATACACATAATTAAATTCAAACTTACTTCCTTGTTCATCACAGCGCCTACAATAACTCATATTCACATAACCCTCGGCATGTGGAAAAAAGTTTAACACCTCATTGGTATACTGAAACCCGTCTAGATAATCCGTCAGAGTTTCTGTATCAGCTTGGGTCACTTTCTTGCTTTTCTTTTGTCCTATAGCGTTATAAAGGTATTCAATTTTGTCGCCTGTTGCAAAATTTATTTGGGTGGGTAAGTTCAAATGATTGTAAACTATACTACTAATAAATTTATTCTCATCTTTAATCATATTACCATTAGCATCATAGGCATAATCAGCGGTACCAGTATTTTCGTCTTTAAACCCTTTAGGGTCATTTGTATTATCGGTCACATTCACCAACTGATTTTTTAGGTTATCATCATAGTCATACACTAAATCATCAATTTCCATAAAACCATAAATGTTAGAATCAAAATCGCCATTGCGTTTCAAACTCTTAATATTGCCGTTCTTGTCATAATCCATCTGTTCGTTATACATATTGGTAATAGGATTACTCAAAGCAGATAGTATCAAACATAAAAAAGACGAACTATATAACTCGCCTTTTTACTTTAAATTTTAATTATTTATTGATTTACAATTGGTTAAATGATTGAAAGTTGTTCATCACTAACTTTGGAATATTACCTTTTTAAAACTGATTTACAAAAGATTACCTTTTTGCAAAATGTCTAACACTAACTTTGGAACATTACCATCTATTTTAGTGCTCACTTTATTCTATGAGTAGTTTTGCTTTAATGATGTCTTTTTCAATATATTTCCCTTCTAAGTAATGTTTACCTAATATCTTTTTACATTCTTTATTGCCTTTTTCAGCTCCCTTTTTTAAATAATCTAAAGCCATTTCTCTAGTAACTGGGTCTAAATCTTGTAATTCAGAAACACCCATTTTATGGTCTTGACTTGTCAAAGCTTCATAAACATTAAGATAAGCCAAATGATATTCATATTTATTTGCCATTATTAAAGCAGGATAAAGAATACCATCTATGGAGTAATCCATATAGTAATCGTTTAAATTAGAATATGCACTAGTATCTCCTTTAGTTAAAGCCTCTTTTATATAATATTCTCTGTCATTTAAAGTTATAGTATTTATTGGAGTACCTTTCTTTTTATTACTACATCCAAATATCAACATTATAGTAAATACAATACTGAATAAATTAATTGTTAGCTTCATAATTATTTTTTTTCGTTAAATCATCCCACCAACTAGGATTATTAGTAGGTGTCCAATTACCTTTATAACTTCTAATTAATTCTCCATTTTTAAATACATTCCAATTCCCAGGTGTATCAGACATGCTATGGTCTTTAGCATCTGCTTTATATTCATCATTAGAGCCAGCATATTCAGCTTCATAAGTTCCAACAAGCCCCAATAGCGCATTCTATGTTAAAAAACAAATCTAACAAAATAACTTCTACTCATTATCCAAATTAGTATAATTCCAATGTAATTTTATAAAAAAATCTGCAAAAGGTTACCATATTAGAATAAAAAAATCCCGAAGCATAACTTCGGGATTTTCTTTATGAAACGTAGAACGATTAATAAAAATCAGCTCTGTTGTCTTGGATGTCCGCATCGTTTTTCAACGCTTGCATGAATCTTCCAGCGTTACCTACAACTTGTGGTTTTAATTTGGCAACGTAGTCAGTATATTTAGCAATCTTAGGAGCTTTAGTTACTACTTTAGTAGCAATAACATACACACCAGAATTCCCTTCAATAGGTTTTGAAACTTGACCTGCTTTAGATGAAAACGCAGTTCCCACAACTTTTGGTTCAAATCCTGCACCAGGAACTGAAGGATTTTCGATTGTTAAATCCAAAGCATTTTGAACCGTTACTTTGTTTGAAGCAGCAATAGTAGCTAATGAAGTTCCATTCATTTTAGCTTTAATTTTTTCCGCTTTCTTTTTGTTCTTTAAAATTGGCTCAACTTGTGGTCTTCCTTCTTCAACTGCCATTAAACCTTTTTCGTTTATTTTTTTCAATTTAGCAATTACGTGACCAACGTTTACAATTTCAAAACGTTTTACACTGCCTATTTTGGTGCCACTTTCAAATGCCCATTTCACAATTTGCCTTTGATTGTTAACAGAACCAAAGTTCTCATCAATAGCTTTAACTCTAACAGATGGATTTACAGTCAACTTCATTGTTTTGGCTAAAGCGGCAAAATCTTTAGTAGCAGCATCCATTTCAAATTTGGTTGCTTGGGTATATGTTTTATCATTAGTTGCTTCTGATGGCTCAATTTTTTGTGCAATAGTAGCTAATTTTACAGCATCTTGCTTGTCCGTAACATTAATAATATGGTACCCAAATTCGGTTTCTACTAAACCAATTTTTCCAATTGGATTATTGAATACAAAATCATTAAATGGTTTTACCATTTGTCCAGGTGCAAAATATCCTAAATCACCACCTTGTTGTGCAGAGGAGTCATCAGAGTTTGACATTGCCAAAATCATAAACATAGATGGATTAGCTAAAGCTTGGGCTAGCAAACCTTCAGCTTTTGCTTTGGCTTGTTCTTTAGTTCTCTTTTCTTTTTTGTTTGGAACTTGTGTACCTTCCCAGCTAATTAAGATGTGGCTTGCTTTTGATTTTGCGCCTGCTTTTCTTCCTAAGGATTTAGAAATACAGTAATAATTATTGTACATATAAGGTCCATATATAGCACCAGTAGCCAAATTAAATAATTGTTCTGCATTTTCTGCTGGTAAATCTTGTTTGGCTACATAGGTTGAATCGAAAGGAATATCAGAATTCATGTTTACAAACTCAGCGTTGTTTGTAACCGATTGAAAACCCGGAATAGTATCATTTTTACCTGTTTCAGAATTGTAACGAACGCTTGGTAAAAGTAACGCATCTACATTTTTCTTAATTTCGGCTTCGTCTTGTGCAGATGGTTTTTCTTCTATAAGCACATAATCCAACTCACGAGATTCTTCCGATTTGAATTTCTTTTCTTTAGTTTTCATGTAAGCAACAATCTCGTCATCAGTAATTTTCACATCGCTATCTTTAATACTTGAGAAAGGAACAGCAACAAAATCAAAAGTAACTTTGTTAGTTTCTGCTTCATATTTCATTTTCCCTTCAGCATCAGTAGTAAACATTGCGCCTTTCACTAAGGAATTGTATATTTGATACTTGGCATTAAGTTCAGCATCTTTTTCTCTTTCTTTCAACATTTGAATCCCTTCAGGATTTGATTTGAAATACTCTTTGAATTTGTTCAAGTCAAATTTTCCTGCTGCATTTAAAAAAAGTTGGTTTTGACCAATATTTGGGTCAGCTTTGAAAACTTCAATTATGTGTTTTTCGCCAACGCGTAAACCCAATTTTTCGAATTCAGCGGTGAGCAATGCTACATTTACTTCTTGATTCCATACTTGATTTGAAGCTTGTAAAGCAGTCATGCTTTGACCATTTTGTTGATTCTTTTCAGTATTTGCAACTTTTACTCTAAATTCTTCAAAAGAAATATCTTTTCCATTTACACTTCCTACTTCTTTAGAGAAACTTTTCATACCGCTACTAAATAAATCTTGCACGACAAAAGCCAATAATGCAAAACCTATTGCTAGTAAAAGTAAACCCGAACGTTTTCTAATTTTTGATAAAACTGCCATTTCTATTCTTATTAATTTTTATTTTAGTTTGCGAAAATACAATTATATGTGAAATAATAATACTCACACCCTGATAATTTCATATATTTTTTGATTTTTTTTTGGAAATTAATCCAATATAGTCATTTTTACCAACTCAATTTTTTTGTTAGTTGCTTCTTCAATTAGAAATTGAAAATTTCCTATGTTTATTTGACTGCCTTTTTGTGGAATTTCTTTTGAAAAATCGACAATAAATCCTCCCAAAGTACTGTATGAATCACTCTCGGGAATATTCAATTTGTATTCCTCATTTAGATATTCAACATCCAATCGGGTAGAAAACAAATAGGTGGATTTGTCAAGTTGGTTTTCAATTAAAGATTCAACAGAGTCGTGTTCGTCTTCTATTTCTCCAAAAAGTTCTTCTACAATATCTTCCATAGTAATTATTCCAGATGTTCCTCCATATTCATCTAAAACCACAGCCACACTTTTTCTTTTTTTGGTAAGTAAATTCATGGTGTCTTTAATAAAAACCGTCTCGGGAACAAATTCAACAGGTATCATTACAGATTTTATGGTTCTTGGTTTTTTGAATAGTTCAAAGGAATGAATGTATCCTACAATGTCATCAAGTGTATTGTGATAAACTAAAATTTTAGAATAACCTGTTTTAATAAATAACTCTCTTAATTCCACTACCGAACTATACAAGTCAACAGCCACTATCTCTGTTCGAGGTGTCATAATATCTCTTGCTTTTACACCTGAAAATTCTAGTGCATTTTGAAAAATTTGAATTTCAGAGTCAATGTTTTCGTGGTCATCTATAGCATTCATCTGCTCTGAAATATAATTGCCTAATTCTACTTTACTGAAGGAAAGGGTAATTTGATCGCCTTCGGTTTTAAAAAATTTCTTCAACACATAATCAGATATTCCTAGTAAAGTAGATGAAAAGTAGTAAAACAATTTGTAGAAAAAATAAGCTGGTAGCGCAAAAATTTTGATAAAACTATTAGCATAAATCTGAAAAAACACTTTAGGTAAAAATTCAGATGTCATTAAAACAATCAAGGTTGAAATAGAAGTTTGAAGCAATAAATTAGACAAATCGGTGAAATGATAACCCAAATTTCTGAACCAATTCATTAATAAATCGCCCATAAAAAAACCATATACCACCATAGCAATGTTATTGCCAACGAGCATCGTAGCAATAAATTTCGAGGGCTTTTCAGTAAGCTTTGTCAGGATTTTTGAAATAAAATCGTCTTGTTTTTTTTCGATTTCAAGATAGATTTTGTTGGAAGAAACAAAAGCTATTTCCATCCCAGAAAAAAATGCGGAAAGTATCAAACACAGAATGATTATTCCGATTTCCATGGATTAAGGTTTTTTGTTATGATCTTCAAACTTTCTAGCAAACTTTCTTCTGAAGAAAAACATAAACACTCCTATTGCTGTAAATCCGAATCGTAAATAGGCACCTTCTTTATTTCCGGCATTGTATTCTCTGAAGCCATCAATTGCAAATAGTACTGCTGCAATCAAGTAAGCGTATTGGGTAAATTTTAAATAGTTCATAATTATTCTGATTGGACTTCTCCTGATATTTTTTGAGAGTTTACTTTTTTGAAGTCTTTACTAAAATCAATTCCTTCACCATATGAAACTCCTTTTGGAGATGTAAATTTAAACTTTTTTTCGGTAAAAAACCATTCATTTTTTTGGTCATAATACAATTGCTCAGTTTCCAACAAATCGCCGTTTTGATTGGATATCTTCACTTTTCCTTGTAAATCTATTATATTGGTAGCTTTGTGAGAAATGGCATAAGCAGCATCAATATAGGTTTCTTTGCCATTTTTATCATATAGCGTAAGGTGAATTCCATTAGGAAACTCAGTGTATGGAAATTCAACCGTGGCATAGTCAAGCATTTTTGGACTAATTAAATTGGCTGTAATTCTACCTGAGTCTGTATATTTTAAGTTAATTGAATCAGCATCGCCACTGGGAGCAAATTCAGAAACCCCCATTTTTTGCACGTCTTTAAAATTACTTTCGCAGGAAAGAATGGTGAGGCAAAAAAATACCGCAAAGAAAAAAGGAACACTATTTCTAGAAAACCATTTCATTATTTAGATGGAAAAGTTACGGTTTCATTAATCCAACAACCAATGTTTAGTGATTTTCCATTCATTTTTGCTTTATTAATTTCGTCTTGAGTTAGCGATTGTGAAGCATAATTAGCCACCATTTTATCTGCCGTTGGTTGTAATTTTGGGTCCGCTAAATTCGCCTTTCTTAGGGTTTGAATAGCCAAATAAACAACTGCTTTTTTTTCAAAATCTGTTTTTCCACATTCCTCTTTACTTGAAGCATAAAGCTCTGCTAAAAACAAATGGGCTTTTCCCATTTTTGGATCAAAGCTAATGGCTTTGTTTAGATATTCTTTTGATTTAGCTTTTTCGCCACTCACTAAACCGGTAGCCAATGTATAGTAAACAGTTGCTTTTTCAATGGGATTGGTATGCAATTGTGCCGATTCTTCATAAAAACGAATCGCTTCGGGGAATTTTTTTTGCTTCAACGAAGCTAATGCCATGAAGTAAGCCGTTTGTGGTGTAACTTGTAAAGCATACAATTTTTCAGCCATGGTATTGAATATTGGTTTAGCACTACATTTTCCAGAAAGATTGTTTAAAGCAGTTGATAACCAAGCTATATTTTCTTGATTTGCTTCATATTTTTTTTCATAATAAGCACTTAAATTATCACAGCTTGCAATGTCTTTTGCCAAAGCATTTATTCCACGTTGGGCAGTTGTATAATCTTCTATTTTTTCAGGATGCGAAATTTGTAATTGGGAAAGTAATGAATTTACCAAAGTATATTTTTCAAGAACTACATCTGATGAAATTTTTATATCAGTTGCCTTGTATTTTTCAATGTACATACTGAAATAGAGATAAATAGCATTGGCATTGGTGATACTATTTGGAGCGTGTAAAAAACCACTTTCAAGCAAACCGAAGATTTCTGCTTTTGCATCAATTTTATTATCATATAAAGTCATGGCTTTGTTAACTTCAAAATCGGCTGTAGTTAAAGGGAAATTTTTATTGTATTGGTCATACAATTTCATTTTATCGCGAACTAAAGCTGTTTTTTCTTCATCATTAAAAGCATTATCAATTTTATATTGAAGAATAGAAAAACCATCAGTATAGATTGTTTCATTTTCTTTTGGGCAATTTTTTTTCACTTCGCTCCAAAGTTCAAAAGACTCAGTTATTTTTTTTGCCTTGTAAAGTTCTTGGTAAGCCGCCATTTTTGGCAAACAGTCATACTTTTGAGCATTCAAAATTGAAATAAAAAGAATGAATGCCAAAGAAAAGATAGTTTTCATATATGTAAAATTTATTTTTCAGAGGTCACATACCTGTCTGCCGACAGGCAGGTGGTATCGCCTTTTTATTGAATTGTATTTGTTTGCAACAAACTTTTTTTAGTGGCGATTTCATAACTGTGGGTTTTAATCAAATTTACGTTTTACGAACCATCTATCGTTAAATGATAATCCAACAACAAAGTTGATATAGTTTTCTTCTACTAAGTTATTATATTTTGTGCCTCTTTTTCCGATTTCAACAGCAATATTAATATTTGAAAAAGTACCATTTATAGGTAAACCTAGACCAAAAGTTCCAGCAAAATCAGTAATTGACTTATTTTGAATAACTAAACCTGTGTTTTCATAACGCAATCCAGCTCTATAGGTAACTCTTTTGAAATAATTGGAATAAGAATTATAATTTGGAATATAATAACCACCTAAGTTATAACGGACAGTATTTTCAAAAAAGGCATCATCTATATCGTTAAATCGATTTGACATTACACTATTTTCAATTAAAGAGATTTCGCCACCAATTAACCAATTTTTCACTCTTCCATAACCAGTACCAAAGGTTAATTTTGATGGAATTTTAATATTGGTGTCTTCCACATTAATATCCTCAGATTCAATAACACCAACAGCGCCTGAATTTAAAAATTGAATAATTTCAATACTTCGTGCATTGTTAAGTTTCATTTCTGATTGAGGTGTGTAAGTTAAGCTACTGAAAAAAGAACGATTGCCTTTGAGTTTTGTTTGATAGGTAATCCCAAAATCGGCATTTAATCCTTGTAAGTTTGAATTATTTTTCTCTCGCGTTCCATATTGAACGGTATTTATAAATCTCAAACTTGTTGTTTCAATCGTTCCAAAGTTGTATTGAATATCAACACCAATATTAATTTTTTTGGTCAATTGATAACCTGCACCAGCAAAGACTCTAGTAACACCACCAACACCACCATATCTTGAAAAAACAGGAGTTGCGTCGGATGATATATTTTGAATTTTATATCCTACAGAGGAATAGGGATAAAGTGCAATAGCGAAACCCAGTTTACCAGCAGGAATACCAACCGCAAAATAATCAAGTGTAGTACGTTTAGATCTTTGCTCTTGGGTTTCTGTTTTATAATTAGTTGTGTTGTAAGTTCCTGCAACGCCAAAAGTGGTATATTTAAGACTTGCGAAGTGAGCAGGATTTTGAATATTTATATGAATACTATCAGGGAAAACAGAAATTCCTCCCATAGCACGAGTATCAACTGTACCTTTAAATCGTATATCGCCAATTCCATAAAATGAATAAGCTGATGATGTTCCTTCTTGAGTTAAAGCAGTAAATGAAATTAGTAAACATAAGCTTACTATAATTTTTTTAATCATTTTTGATTGTATTGAAAAGTTTGGTTCAAACTTTCAAGTAGAAAATTTGAATTGGCAAAGATGGTATTTTTTAATCGTTTAGCCAAAAAATCTCCATCGCCACCCGTTAAAATTATGATAAATTTAGCGTATTGGTCTTTGTATTGTTTGATAAAACCATCTATTTCAAAAATTACGCCATTAACAACTCCAGAGTGTATTGACTCTTGAGTTGAATTTCCAATAGTATTTTCGGGATATTTTTTGGTGAGTAAAGGTAATTTTGCTGTATGCTGGTGCAAAGCTTCGTAGCGCAGTCTTATTCCAGGAGAGATGGCACCACCAAGATAGTTGTTTTTAGAATCAATGAAATCATAAGTAATGCATGTTCCCGCATCAATTACTAATCTATTTTGATTTGGAAATTGTAAAACAGCACCAGCTGCTAAAACCATTCTGTCAATACCAAGAGTATCTGGCGAAGCGTACAAATTATGAAATGGAAACTTACTTTCATGTGAAAGGAAGATTACAGCAACTTTATTCTCATAAAACAATACATCTTTTTTTTCAATATTTCCAACGGAAGCGACTATGATAGTTGCTATTTTTGGATGTAATTGTAAAAGAATACCAATTCGTGATTGCAACTTGTCATTATTGAAATCTAGTTGCTCTAAAAGTATATTATTTTCAAATACACCCGCTTTAATTCTTGTATTTCCAACATCAATGGCTAAAAGCATATATCGGTTTTTGATAGGGCTAATGTACGAATAGTTTTTTTTTAGTATTTGTTTTGGATAAATTAAAAATCGTTCTATATTTGCACCCGCATTAAAAAGGTACCTTAGCTCAGTTGGTAGAGCAATGGACTGAAAATCCATGTGTCCCTGGTTCGATTCCTGGAGGTACCACGTAAACCCATCACTAAAAAGTTGATGGGTTTTTTGTTATCTTTATAAAATGCATTGTTTATACATTCTTTTTTCAAAAACTGTAAATAAATACTATGTTGGCGAAAGTCACAATGTAGCAGAAAGAATATTGAAACATAATAATCATTCTTATTCGGGTTCTTTCAGTAAGATTGCAAATGATTGGGAACTTTGCTTAAAGTTAGATTTTGATAAAAAGAGTGATGCTGTTTATCTTGAAAAATTTATTAAAAGAATGAAAAGTAAAATTTTTATACAACAAATAGTTTCTAATCCTGATATTCTTATAGATATTCTGTCTAAAAAAGAAGCATAATCCATGTGTCCCTGGTTCTCCCGAAGCGTCGGGACTGGAGGTACCACAAAAACCCATCACTAAAAAGTTGATGGGTTTTTTGTTATCATGAACTTCGTGTAGAATCTTCGTGTCTTCGTGGTTAATCTGTTGAACTATTAATTTCGTCTCGTAACTTTTTGGTCAAACTTTTAAAAACCAAATCATAAGAATGATTAATTAACTCACAAATCATCTTATCCGAAACATCGCTTTTAAAATCAACTGTTATCCAATGTATTTTACTCATGTGATAACCCGGTTTTATCGCTTCATATTGGGCACGTAATTCCTCTGCTCGTTCTGGGTCGCATTTTAAATTTAAAGATGGTGTTCCGTTTTCCCATTCTTTAATTGAAGTCAGACAAAACATTTTTCCACCCACTTTAAAGACCAAAGTGTCTTCATCAAACGGAAAATGTTCGGTCACCGCTTTTTTGGAGAGACAAAATTCATAAAGTTGTTGGATGTTCATGACAATTAAAGATTGTTGATTTATGAAATTTTGATTTATGAAATTTTTATAACTTTTTCCATCATTTTTTCAGGATGAGCTAACGGTGTAAATCCAAATTTCTCATATAAAAAATGGGCATCTGAGGTTGCCAAACGCCAAATTTTGACTTGCTGTAATTTTGGTTCGTTCATCATTGCCTCAATCAAGATGGATGAATATCCATTTCCACGATATTTTTTATCAATAAATACATCCATTAAATAAGCAAAAACCACATAATCGGTAACTACTCTGGCAAATCCAATTTGTTTCTCATCTAAATAAATTCCGAAGCAAAACGAAGCGTCAATGGTGGTTTGTACTTCATCCATTGTTCGTCCTGCTGCCCAATAAATGTCCTTCAAAAAGTTTTGAATAAATGGAACATCCAATTTGTTTTTATCTGTGGAAACGGTTATCATTAGTGGTCAGTGGTCAGTTTTTAGTAATCAGTTAATACGTTTTCAAGTTCAAGTTAAGTTTCAAGTTGTCAGCTATTTTACTGAACACTATTTTCTGAACAGTGAACACTATAAAGAATTGGTTTACTAGGCGAAGCATCATTTTCAAACGACGCCATTTGTAAGTTTAAAACATAACTCCCGTCTTGAATAGTATCATCTACAAAAATCATCTCAGTAATCGTACAATCTAGTCTAGCATCAGTATTGAGATTATTGACATCTTTCACATTCCAAAACGCTTTGTGTGCCAATAATCTTCCTTCGTCTTCTTCCCTATCCACACTTGGCAAATCAATTAATAAATGTTTAATTCCAATATCTCGAACGAATATTGCAGCATCCTCAGCCAAATAAGGTGGATTGGTTTTAGAATAATTTTTATGTTTTTTTTCTTCAAGATTTGGTAATGTTCGGATGATAAGTGCTTCTGGATTTTGGATTTGATTATGTGATTTCTCCTTCGTCGAAATGACAAAATGATGTTGAATTTGTTCTTTTGTTATTACTAAATCGCCATTTATGTTTTCTGGTGTAATGGAAATCAATTCGGCCGTAAAGAAAAACTGTTTCAAACATTGATTTATAGAATAAAATTCCCGTGTAATGTGCCCCAAACATTCCGTATGTGTACCATGCCCATGAGGATTAAAGAAAATATTGTTAAAATTGGTCGAGCTTCCTTGTGACACTTTTCCAATCCATTCCGAACCTTCGGAACCAAAACGAACGGGCTCGATAACTGGTTTTTCCAAATACCAAGCAATAGGGTTTTGGTCTGTATTGGATAACGGAATGGAAATATCAAGAGGTTTTGATAAGTCGATTTCGAATTGATTATCTATGAAAGCTAGCATAATTGAACGCGGATTTTACTGATATTATAACGCGGATTTTAACAGATTTTATCAGCGGTGCTTGCATCCGTTCTATCAGCGTTCCTATTTCATTCCAAATTTAACAAAAATAAGTCTGATGCAATTCCATCACTCAAAAACTTAGCATTTACGGAATGGATATATCAATAGGTTTTGATAAGTCGATTTCGATGTTATTAATTATTGCTTTCAAATTTTAACCATTAAGGAATTAAGAAATTCACATTAAGCTTAGTTAAGACTTAATGAAAACCTTAATTAATCTTAACTTCTTAATGTTAAATCATTCCAAATTTAACAAAAATAAGTCTGATGCAATTCCATCACTCAAAAACTTACCACTTTTGGTTGTCCGCAAAATGTTATCATCCACAAAAAGCAAATGATCTTCGATGTATTTCGCCGCTTGTTGGTTTAAATAATCCAAATAGGTTTTCCCAAATTCGGTTGCAATTCGGTCTAAAGAAATTCCCCAAATAGTTCTCAAACCTGTCATTACATATTCGTTGTAACGGTCGGTTTTAGTTAAGGTTTCTGTTTCTAAAGGCAATTTATTTTCTTGAATTGATTTCAGATAAAGTGCATTATTGGACACATTCCAACCGCGTTTTTCACCATCATAACTATGCGCTGATGGACCAATTCCGATGTATTTTTTGCCCAACCAATAACTCGAATTGTTTTTAGAAAAATAGTTTTCTTTCCCAAAATTGGACAATTCATAATGGATAAACCCATTTTCTTCTAGTTTATCCACCAGTAAATGAAAATGTTCTTGTGCCACCTCATCATCAAGCTGTGGAATAATCCCTTTTTGGATAAAGGTGTGCAATGCTGTTTTGGGTTCTACGGTCAAAGCATAACTCGAAATATGTGGAATGTTATAAGACAAAGCCGTTTCAATGTTTTGCAGCCATTTTTCGTTGCTCATATTAGGCATGCCATAAATCAAATCGATCGAAATATTATCAAAATATTGTGTGGCGATTTCTAAACAACTCTTTGCCTCTTCCGAATTGTGTGCTCGGTTCATCAGCTTTAAATCGTCTTCAAAAAAAGATTGAATTCCGATAGAAAGACGGTTAACTCCTATTGCTTTAAATTCTTTAAAGAGATTCCTCGTTCCTCGGAATGACAAGATTGGGGTTAAATCATCGGGGTTGGCTTCTAGGGTTATTTCGGGATTATCAACAACTTTGTAATTTCGATACACTTCATCAATCAACAATCGAATATCTGCAATCTGCAATATCGATGGCGTTCCACCACCAAAATAAATGGTTTCAACTGCATCATCTTGAAATTCACTTTTACGCATTGCAATTTCTTTGGCCAAAGCCAAAACCATTTTGTCTTTCTTCTTCAATGAAGTCGAAAAATGAAAGTCGCAATAATGACATGCTTGTTTGCAAAATGGGATGTGGATGTAAATGCCGCTCATTTTAATATTTAGTAACTAAAACAACAAAATCGAAAAATTCTTACTGATTTTTATACTATTCTTTGTAAAAATAATCTAATTTCAATTTAAAATTATATTTTAGCCAAAAACTAAAACCAAATATTTATGAAAAAAATTTCAATTCTTTTTTTGGCATTGTCATTTGCTGTAACTTCATGTTCATCTTCTGATAATAGCTCAGATGTCCCACAATTTGCAATGACAGCAAAAATTAATGGTTCAACTTTTGAGGCCAACAACCCTTTTGGCACAAATCTCTTTTCAGATAGCAATATTTGGTCTTACTATCCAATAGAAGATTATGTTATGCTGCAAGGTAGAGCTGGTGGTACTTTTGGAAACCCTGAAATTAATCTTTGGCTTAAAAGATCTCAAATTGCTGTAGGCACTTACACTTTAGCGCCTGAGACTTTTGATACTCCAGCTTCACATTATATTGACTTAATTGACAATAGTAACTCTGAAAGTGAAAAAACCAAATCTGGAACTATTGTAATAACTGAAGTAAATAGCTCTTCAAAAATTGTTAAAGGTACATTCCAATTTACATCAACAGATGGTGATCAAAATGACCCCGCATCTATAGTAAATGCAAATGTAACAGAAGGAACTTTCCGTTATAAATACGAAAACTAAAAATATAAAATAGCATGAGAAATTCTCATGCTATTTTTTTATACTTTCCTTGTCCTGTTTTAGTGAAGTCGAAAAATGGAAGTCGCAATAATGACAAGCTTGCTTGCAGTAAGGTATGTGAATATAAATGCCAGACATAAGTCTGGCATTTATATTAATTTGTAAAAGGTTAAAGCTTAAAAATTAGTTTTAAAAGTTCCATTAGTAACTTGGATTGAGCCAGAACTATTTGTTGCTGTTAGACTAAATGTCCCTTCAATTATTCTGATAAAACTTGAAACAATTGTATTTGATGTTATAGTTAATGTTCCAGTTGTTTGATAGAAATCATATTCTTTAGTTGTAGTATTAAATTTGGCGAAACCAATTTTATTTGAACTATTATTAGTAAATGTATATGTACCCGTTCCGATAGTCTCTTCTGTTAAGTTCATAACAATCATTTTGTCATCGTCACTAATAAATTTTCTATCAACATTTGAAAATCCATTGTCCCAAAAGTCAGTTTCGTACCAATCTTGACCAGCAATTTTACAGAACAAACCTGTTCCAGTTATTAAAGGAGTTTGGTTAATATATTCAGTGTCAAAACTTCCTGATATTGTTATACTTCCTGAGTTAAGATCGTTCTCATTAGTATATAATGTTCCGTTATAAGTTACTTTCACTCTATTTGTACTTTCATTTAATGAAACTATGTTGAAAGTAAAATAATTTGATTTGAAGTATTGATAATTATAATATGAATCGCCATTTTCAGTATCATATAATACAGATTCTAAATCACCAAATTTATTAAATAATAGTTCAATTGAAGAACCATTGCTACCAATTGCTGAAATAGCTATTGTTCTTTCACTTTTTTGAGCAAAAACATTACTTAATGTTACCGGATTTCCATTTACGGTTAAAGCAGCTGAATCAGAATTTTCTCCATCACTATCAGAAGAACAAGAAAAAACACCAATAGCTAATACTAAAAGACAAATAAGTTTAAAATTTTTCATTTTTAAGTTTTTAAATAATTAATGCAATTATAAAAAAAATTACTGATATTTCTTAAAATTAATCTTTTTTTTTCAAACACTAAAATTAAAACAATAAAAAGAAATCTCACTATTATTGGCTAAAGCCAAAACCATTTCGCCTTTCTTATTCAGTGAAGTCGAAAAATGAAAGTCGCAATAATGACATGCTTGTTTGCAGAAAGGTATGTGGATGAAAATGCCGCTCATTTTGAAGTGTTCAGTTTTCAGTTATTAGTATTCAGTTTGATATTAGTGATTTTTAAAACCAAATTTTTCAGGATTTAATATCATATAATTTATCAATCTACCTACTTCTTCAGACTTTTCAACTATTTGTTGATACATTTCATTTGTAATATAATTGCATGCTAAAGAATATTCTAACCAACCTTGTGTTTCGGAGTTTTCAGCATCGGCATCAGTTAACTTACTATGAAAATACTTTGGATATTCTCTTTTTCTATAAGCTTCAGAAATAGTAATAGTGACGCTTCTTGAACTTCTTCTAATTTGGTCTGTCAATGAATATGTTTCTTCCTTTGGAAAACTTTTAGTTAGTTCAAAAATTTCCATGGCAACCTCAAACCCTTTTTTATAAGCTAATAAATCTTGAAATCTCATACGTAAATTTTTAAACTGAACACTGAAAAACTGAGCACTGAACACTACTTCTTTATTCGCTCTTCATTCTGTTTCACAAAAGCATCCCAACCCGTATAACTTTTTTCTCCAACGGTTTTTCCAGAGTTGAAAAAATGACAAACGGCAGCAGCCAAACCATCGGTAGAATCAAGATTTTTGGGTAATGTTTTTAACCCCAATAGTTGCTGGAGCATTTTTGCTACTTGCTCTTTGCTGGCATTTCCGTTTCCGGTGATGGCCATTTTTATTTTCTTAGGTTCGTATTCGGTTATGGGAATGTCTCTCGAAAGTCCGGCTGCCATTGCCACGCCTTGTGCTCTACCTAATTTTAACATCGATTGTACATTTTTGCCAAAAAATGGTGCTTCAATAGCTATTTCATCTGGATGATGGGTGTCGATAAGTTCAATAGTTCTCTCGAAAATGATTTTTAATCGTTGGTAATGATTGTCATATTTGGATAATTGTAGTTCATTCAACTGAATGAATTCCATTTTTTTGTTGATGACTTTTATCAACCCAAAACCCATAATGGTGGTTCCAGGGTCAATTCCTAATATGATGCGTTCGTTTGCCATAATTTTTTTGCCACAAAGGCACTAAGTCACGAAGTTTATTTGTTATTTTACGAATTAAATTTAGTAACACTTTTAATTCCCCCTTTGGGGGCAAGGGGGCTAATGATTTCAATTCCTCACAAAGCTAAGCAATTCCTCGTTTTTCTGGTCAAACTTTTGATTGTATCTGCTGCTTTTTATTTCATATACAATCAATTGGCAAATAATGACCAATTAGACTGGGAAAAGTTCATCACCTTAGTCAAAGAAAAACAATCAATACTTGGAATATTATTTTTGCTTTCCTTCAGTGTTGCCAATCGGTATTTGGAAATTTTAAAATGGCAAAATCTGGTTTCTTTTTTAAAACCTATTTCACTTGGCGAATCGACGAAGCAAGTGCTTGGTGCATTAACCGCAGGGATTTTTACGCCAAATGGGTTAGGCGAATACGCAGGAAAAGCATTGTATTTCGATAAAAAGAAAACCAAAAAAGTCATTTTCTTGAACCTCATCTGCAACGGAATTCAAATGATTTTGACTGTCATTTTTGGAACTATTGGACTTTTTATCCTTGGCTATTGGAAATGGGCTTTGGCTATTGTCGGTTTGTCTATTTTCTTTATTCTATTTTCTTTTCTTTCAAAAAAAGTCAAAATAAAAGGTTATTCCATCGAAAAACTATTTCAGAAAATCAACGAAATACCAAAGTCAATTCATCAAAAAAATATATTTTTAGGAACGCTGCGCTATTTCGTTTTTTCGCATCAATACTATTTTTTATTTCTGGCTTTTGATGTAGATTTACCCTATGTAACAATGATGGCAACCATTGCAACGGTATATTTTTTGGCTTCCTCATTACCGAGTTTTCAGTTTTTGGACTTTGCCGTAAAAGGAAGTGTTGCTGTTTTTTTCTTCGGAAAATTGGGTGTCAACGAATGGATTGTAGTTTTCATTAGTACGCTAATGTGGTTTTTGAATGTCGTATTGCCTGTCGTTATTGGAAGTTACTACGTCATGATTTTTAAGGTTTTGCCACAAAGACAATAAGTACAAAGATTGTAAACCATTAAAATTAAATTATTTGTTTTATAATTTTTGTAAATTCGTGTTAAATAGTAACTCATGATTGAAATTATACTGTTCGTTGTTTTAGTGATTTATGTTGTATTTATTTTGCAACTTATTATAGGTTTTGAAAAGGTCAAATCTTTTGTAAGAACCGATGAAAAACCTAAAACAGCTTTCACCATTATCGTTCCTTTTCGAAACGAAGAAAAAAATTTATCCAAGCTTTTACAATCCATTTCCAAACTCAATTATCCGTATAAGTTAATCGAAGTAATATTGGTTGATGATTTTTCTACGGATAGTTCAGAACGAATTTGCATTCGCTGGCGATTAGAGCATGAATATCTGGACACCACGCTTCTGGAAAATCTTCGGCTGTCCAATTCGCCCAAAAAAGATGCTATCGGCAGAGCGATGCCCATTGCCAAACACGATTGGATTATCACCACCGATGCCGATTGCATCGTCAATCCTAATTGGCTACTCACCATTGATAATTATATTCAAAATAATGATGCTGAAATGATTGTTGGTGCTGTCATTTATAAAACCAAAAACAACTGGTTTCATCATTTTCAACAACTCGATTTGCTGAGTTTGCAAGGAACTACGATTGGAAGTTTTGGCATCAATAAACCGTTTATGTGTAATGGTGCTAATTTTGCTTACACTAAAAAACTATTTCAAGAACTCGATGGTTTCAACGGAAATAACAAAATAGCCAGTGGCGATGACGTTTTTCTGTTGCAAAAAGCAGTAGCCAAAGTTCCCGAGAAAGTGCATTATCTAAAAAACACCGAAACTATTGTAAAGTCAAAGCCCGAAAACGATTTGTTCAAACTCTTTATGCAGCGTGTTCGTTGGGCAAGTAAAACTTCTAGTTATCAAAGTAGTTATGCCAAGTTTTTAGCAATTATTGTATTGTCAATGAACTTGAGTTTGGTTTGTGGTTTATGGTTTGTGGTTTATGGTTGCTGTAATTGGAAAATACTACTTATTCCTTTTCTAATAAAATATCTTGTTGATTATTGCTTGCTTTACAAAGCCAACAAATACTTACTAAAAGGGAAATGGTTGTTGCCTTTGGCTTCCAGTTTGCTCTATCCTTTCTACAGCAGTTTGGTTGGAATTTACTCTTTATTTGGAAGTTTTTCTTGGAAAGGGAGAACGTTTAAAAAGTAGCTACTCCTGCTTAATAATAACAGGCAACACAAATTGCGTTTTTACAGGAATACCTCGTTTAATCGCAGGGTTAACTTTTGGGAAATCCACCAATCGAGCATGAAGAATACTATCAATCTTAATAGTATCATACGCTACAGAATCCTTTGGGAATTGAGGTTCAAACTGTAGCATCGCGTTAGGCAAAACAGTAACCTTTACTTCTATCGTATCGAGCTGAGGAAACAAGTTAGACAGTGTATCCACTGCCAATTTCTCTTGAATAGTTGTTGTCAAAAAATCAAAAAAACATTGTTTCTGTAGTTCTTTATCTGTCAATTTTTCACAATCCACCACCGATGGATATTCATCTACTTCCTTCCAATTGATTTCCTTCATTTGTTGCTCCAACAACTCCTTTTCAGAAGGAACTTTCTTCTCAAAGTATTGGCAGGAAAAACAAAGTGTTATAAAAAATGAACCAATTGCTATTTTATTTTTAATCATTATAGGTAATGCTAAAAGTTTATTTTATAAACTTCGTGACAAATCGATTACACTTTAGAATGAAAATTCCTTTTGGTAATGTGTCATCAATAGTGTTAGTTCCGTTTTGTATTTTTATTGTCTTTATTTTCTGCCCGGTTATTGAAAACAAAACAACATCTAAATCATTTGGTAATCCAGAGCAATAAATTTGATTATTGTTGATTTGATAGACTTCAATTTTTGGAGATTCAATTGTATTATTATCTAAATTTTCCTGCTGAAAAAGCCATAAATAAGCAGCTGAAAATTCTCCACGCCAGTAGGTCTCAGTATGAGTTCCATAACTATCTATTTTACTAAATATATTTGAACTTGAAACACCTTCGTTTTGAAAAGTACTTTTTATTGCATTGATATTAGTCACCATAGTCGCCGACTCATTTTGTCCAGCTACAAAATATATCCTAGTATTTGATAAATCATTGTTATTGTTGGCAATATAGTTATTTAAATTCGTCAAAGCAAACCAATATGCAGGACTAAAACTTCCTATTTTATGAAAAGTTGTAGCGTATCTCACAGCACCATAAGTACTGATTAACGCACCCATTGAACTGCCAATTAAAGCATTAAATGCTGGTTGTGTTTTGGTTCTAAAATTAGCATCTATAAATGGTTTTAAAGTTTCTGCCACAAATTGCATGTAGGCATCGCCTTCACCACCACCATAGGATGGATTATTCCATGGAGAGTATTCGTTTAATCGTTGTGAACCACCATTATCAATTCCTACTACAATAGCACCATAATTGCCTTGATTGTGAAGTGTGTTTAATGTTTCGTCTACTTGCCATTCGCCTGAAAACGAAGTTGCGTTATCAAATAGATTTTGACCATCTTGCATATACAAAACAGGATAAGTTTTTGAGGTTGTATTGTAGTCAGGAGGAAGATAGAGCCATATTTTTCTGTTTCTATTTAATTGAGGTATAAAAAAATTGTTATTTAAAATTTGGACGTTTGAAGCTGCTGTGCTGGCATTTCCTGAACCAGAAATATCTTCCCATGATTGTATCGTTAGATTGAAGCTTTGCGGGTTGCCTGTGAAGGTAAATGTTCTGTTAGGCAGAAAACCTCCAGATGCATTTCCTTCAACTGTCGACCAACTTCCACCTCTTGTAAATTTAAAAGTGACTGTTCCTGTTCCTTCTGGTATCGTGATAACTCTTGCTCCCATTCCGTCTGGCTGAAGCAAATATTGCGTATTGGTTTCGTTCCAGCCATTTATACTTCCAATCAAATAAATTGAACTTCCAACGGGAGTGTTGTTAGGAATATTTGTTACTCGAAGTGTAACTTGTGATGAAGTATAATTAACAAATAATAAAGTTAAAATAACTAATGTTCTCATCTTAAAAATTTAATGCTAAAGTAATAAACAATTTTAAGGATTCTAACATGATTCAAAAACAAAAAAGGCATCTAAAATAAAAAACTCTCTCCCAAAATCTCAGGAGAGAGCTTTACCTATTTATAAATCCTAAAAATCTATTTTTTTACAAATTTCTTAACCACTTTCAAATTACTATCCGAAGTAACTTCGAGCAGATAAACTCCTTTTGAAACCGAAGACAAATCAATGGTTTGTGTTGAAGCAGCACTAGTTGGTTTTTCAGAAACTATCAGTTTTCCAAGTACATCATAAACTGCTATGCTAGCCACTGAACCATTATTTTTTACCGAAATAGTTACCCTATCAGCAACAGGATTTGGATAGAAAACAAAATCTCCATTCTCAAAATCATTGATACCAAGTTGGGCAACAAACTCCGTATTAAAAGTATTCGTAATAATCGGTGGATTAAAATCAAAATAAATGGAAGCTGTATTTGGAATAATATCACCCACTGCATAACCTGCTCTAGGTTTTATTTGGAATGTAATATATCCTTTTCCTATGTTAGTGTCGGCAACAGAAACTGGCAATTGAATATTGTCAAATCGCCAAGTCAAATTGTTATCTACTCTATCCATAATATAATTGTGACTTGCACTAATCATTCTAATCGTATTTTCATCCAATCTTGAATCTAACACATCGTTTATTCTAACATTGATAGCACTTGCTGTTCCTGTATTTTCAAAACGGATGGTGTAATACAAATAGTCATTGGCAGTAAAAGACGAATGCAAAATTCGTTCTCCATGCGATTCCATTTTGTCATTAGGATCATAAGAACCAATGATTATTTGTGAACAAGTAGAAGTATTATTTGCAGGAACTACATCGCCTGTTATTGGAGCAATACTCGCAGTAGAAGTTAATAAATTCCCCAAAGTGACCGTTGGAATATTTGGTATTTGCATGGTCACGGTAATAGTTCTTGTTTCAAATGGCAATAAATTGGTAAAATTATAAGTAAACCCATTGGCTGTTGCAGTTGTCCCTGCTTGAGAGTTTGCGGTTATTGTTACCAAAGCATCATTTGAGAACGTTACCGTTCCCGATGCTATAGTTTGATTACCATAATTGGTATAAACAATTCTTTCTTGATACGTAAACCCTGGTCTTGGCGCATTAAGTGGAATAATGTTTACTGCCAAGTCGTTGTAGCTTTGTGTAACAGTAATTGGAAAATTATAGTTTTGCATTCCAGCACCAATTACAACATTCACATTACTATAAGAAGAAGTGGTAATTCCATATGATGCTACATAATTTGGATCAATAGCATAACTCAAATCATAAGAATTAGTAGCATTGGTGTCATATATATTATAAATTCCATTTGGAGATATAATGTTGTGCACATTTCCATTATCATTCACTTCATAAATAAACTGTCCTAATGGGAAGTTTTGTTCACCAACATCTTTGATTCCGTTACTGTTACTATCCAAGAAAGCATTTAATCGTAAACCTGAACAATCAATGGCGCCTACAGAATTGGAGAGTTCTGTAATTGTAATCAAACCTGGTTGATTACTAAAATTAGTGACCATCATTAAATAATATTGTCCTGGTTGTGCATTAGGAATTATAGGAAATTCAACCGCAGCTGAAGAAAAACTACAACTTACAATATTGTTTGGCGATAGCTGACTACATGCATTTGTCAATGAAGAAAATGGTCCATAAACTATATAATCTACATCTAATGGTGTTCCGCTTAATGAATTTTGATTTATTTGTAAATTTATAGTCCCAGCATTACTTATTGGCAAATAGAACCAAGTAGCATTAGGCGTTGATGCTAAACAACCGGCTTGACCAGTTGAACCAGCATTAGTGGTATTTTGAAAAGGAACTCCCAATGAATTACACAACGAATTGGCACCAGAACAAGTATACGCAATATTACAATTAGGATAAGCTCTCACCTGAAAACTATAAATGATATCACAACCATTTGGAACAGTTTCTCTAATATAATATAGAATTGGATTTGGCTGTACATTTACAATAAAACTACTCGGAACTGCAATAGGATTTGTTAGATCCTGTGCATCCGCCAAACTAGAATAATACGTTAATGTATTGGTTGTGTTTATTTGTGCTGCATTCGTTGTAAAATCAAAAGTTATTACACCATTCCCATCAACATCACATTGTTCCATGTTACCAAGCTGTGTAATAGTATTTGAAACTGATACTACCATTATTTCAAAAGGGAAAATCTGAAACTCTTGTGTTGTATTATTTTGCAATCGAGCATAAATAACCTGTGGACTAGTGAGACTACAATAGGGCGATATTAATGCATTTGTCCCAACACTAGCATCCGTTTGAGTTTCATGATACGAAATTGTATATTCGGCAGGATTTAAATTCGCTAGAATATGTATATTATTTTGGGTTAAATCAAAACAAGCAATTCCATTATCAGAACATTGTGTTAAACTTATTGGCTGTCCTGGTAGTGGTGCACAAGGGGAAGTCATAAATATAACTGGAGCTGATACCAACGAAGTTCCCTCATTACAAACAGCACTTACAGAAAACGCATAGGTTGAGTTACAAGATAAGTTTGTTAAAACAAAAGGATTATTTTGAACAAATATAGTTGTCGATGGAGAACCTTCCATTTGAATATTTATCATCCAATTTGTTTCATTAGCAGTAGCTGTCCATCCAATTACGGCTGAAGTGGGCGTAATATTTGTCACCAATAATGAAGTTGGTGGAAAACAATTTGGATCTACTAATGGACCACATGTTACGTTAGCAACCCATCCTGGTCTATTTGCAGAGCCATCACTTCTAAAAACAAATGTTAAACACCCATCAGCTGCTGTTGAAGTAAATGGGCCAGGAATGGTTGTTCCCCAATATGCCCCAGCCAATCCGCCAGGCACATTTCCTGCAGGATTTGTACTGGCTATCTGATTTGCAGGAACAACAGCGTTTCCATTATAAACATACAATCCATCCCAAGTGGCTTCTGTATCAAAAGAGGTGAAGGTAACGGTTACTACCTCGCCAGGATTTGTTGGGCAAATGGTTGTAGTAACATTAGAATTGTTAGCATAATTAGCAGTTGGCCCAGCAGAATCGGTAAAGATGCCGCCACATGCAGGTGGTGCTGGAAGTGTTGTAATTGTTCTTGGTCCAGACCACAAACTAACCCCATTGGAAGTTGAACTACAATTACCTCTTACATAAAAATCATAACAAGTAGCTGGAGTTAGACCAGTAAATGTAAAAGGATTCGTTGAGGAAGTTGTCCAGCCAGTTGTATTTGAATTAGGTGCTGGAGAACCACAAGGCAATGCCAATACTTCCCATGAAGTAGCTACGCCTTCGTTAACCCATGATAGAGTAGCAGCATTAGCAGTTATAGCACTTGATACAAGTGCTGTTGGCGCTAGACATGTTGGCGGTAGTCCACAAGTTACATTAGCTATCCATCCAGGATTATTAACTACACCATCACTTCTGAAAACAAATGTTAAACACCCATCAGCTGCTGTTGAAGTAAATGGGCCAGGAATGGTTGTTCCCCAATATGCCCCAGCCAATCCGCCAGGCACATTTCCTGCAGGATTTGTACTGACTATCTGATTTGCAGGAACAACAGCGTTTCCATTATAAACATACAATCCATCAAAATTGGCTTCTGTATTAAAAGAGGTGAAAGTAACGGTTACTACCTCGCCAGGATTTGTTGGGCAGATGGTTGTAGTAACATTAGAATTGTTGGCATAATTAGCATTTGGACCAGCAGCATCGGTAAAAGTGCCGCCACAAGTAACTTGTGAATAAGTTGTAATTACATTTCCAAAGAAAATAATGGTAAATAAAAGTAATATTTTTTTCATTTTAAAAATTGGTTTGGTTGATTGACAGTTTTACAAATTTGATTTTATCTTTCAAAAATGCATTGCAATATACAAATTTTCAATTAATTACTATAAGTAATGAATTATTTAAAACAAAAAAGCCATCCCGTTATAAAACGAGAAAGCTTTTCATCTCGTCTTTTGGGACGAGACTACTAAATCAGCATCAATTATTAGAAATTAATTTCTCGATAGAAGCTCTATTAAGTTTCTTTAATCGTTTCTCTTCAATTAAGGCTTCTTTCTTAATTTCAAATTCTTTGGAATAAACTAAAATCCAATCCGTTTTGGTTGAAGTATATTTACTTTTTCCTGAAAGATGATTTTCTAATCTCTTTATTAAATCCGTGGTGAATCCTTTATAATAAAGATTACTGGATTTTGAATATAAGATGTAAACGTAAAACATATATTATGATATAAAACAAAAAAGCCATCTCGTCATAAAACGAGAAAGCTTTCCATCGGTCTAACTACTAAACCATGATACGAGTTACAAATTCGTATCGAAACAACACAACTAATCTTTGATGCTTTTTTGGGCAAAAAAGGTTTTCATTTCTGAAAACCTTTTCCCTCCCGAAGCTTCGGGATTAAGCGGTCTGGACGGGACTCGAACCCGCGACCCCATGCGTGACAGGCATGTATTCTAACCAACTGAACTACCAAACCTTCGCTAAATGCGGTTGCAAATATACAACCGTTTTTGATTTTTGCAACTTTTTTATAAAAAAATCATTGTTCTCCGATAAAACTTTTTAAAAAACTTGTCAGGTATTGATTTTATTGCTCTTTATAAAATTCTAATTAGCTTTTACTAGTTTTGAGAATTTCTTGCAATCCCGAAGCTTCGGGAACAAAGCCGCAAATAAAACATACTGTATATTGTGTCTAAGCGACTTTGCGAGTTAATTATTTTTTACAAAAAGTCATAAATTGAATTTTTATTGAACAACAATATAAAAAAATAGATACGTTTTTTTCTTATTAACCAAACATTTGTTTCTCAACCAAATAGGTAGTCAAAATGGTTTCAAAACTATCTTCAACAGCTACTGGAACATACTTAATTTTGTTTTGAGCACAAGTCATGGCTAACGATTTGAAATAATCATTCACCTTATCTTCATAAGCTTCTTTAATCGTATCTGCAAAAATATTAATCTGTTCACCCGTTTCTAAATCGATAAATTTTCTTGGCGCATTGTCAAAATTGAAATTAATTTCGGTTTTTTTATCGATTACATGAAAGACAACCACTTTATGTTTGTTGTGTTTCAAATGTTGTAAAGCGTTAAAAAGCGCTTCATTTTTACCTCCCGAAGCGTCGGGATGAAACATATCTGTAAACAAAACAATCATGGAACGGCGATGAATTTTCTCTGCTATTTGGTGTAAAAAAGTAACTGTATCGGTGCTTTTAGTTTCTTTAGGTTTTTCTAGAAGATTTTCCAATTTGTTTAAAATCATTCGATGATGACGATCGCTTCCTTTCTCTGGGGCATAATACTCATAAATATCTGAATATATGCTTAACCCAACAGCATCACGTTGTTTTTTTAATAAATTCATCAAAACAGCAGAAGCCAACACCGAAAATCCAATTTTATTGTGATAAAAAGGTTCGTCCTTTTTTAGTTTTGGATAATGCATCGATGAGGAATTGTCAATGATTAAATGACATCGAAGATTGGTTTCTTCTTCATATTTTTTGGAATACAATCTATCCGTTTTGGCATATAATTTCCAATCGATATGCTTGGTGCTTTCGCCAGAATTGTATATTTTATGTTCGGCAAATTCTGCCGAAAATCCATGAAATGGAGACTTGTGCATGCCCGAAATAAAACCTTCTACCACTTGATTGGCTAGCAATTCAAGATGTTTAAATCCGGAAACGAGTTCTTTTTGTTCTTCAATCTTCATAGTCCAAATATAAAGAAATTTTTGAAGGTTTACGAAGTTTATATAAGTCTATAAAAAAATGAAGGTGTCGTCTAGCCCCGATGGGAGCAAGCTACCCTGACTGCCAACAGGCAGGCATGTAGCGCGGACAGCGGGTGATGATTTCCTAAAAAAAGAAAATGTGCTGCTCCTAAAAAAAAAACCAATCTCGTTTATGAAGAGATTGGGTTTTTAAAGTATTGTGCGATTATTGATTACAACAAAGCATCGATTGCATCGGTATAGGTCTTTTTTGGAGCAACGCCAACTTGACGCCCAACGACTTCTCCGTTTTGGAAAATCAATACGGTTGGAATGTTGCGAACGCCATATTTTGCAGCAAATTCCTGATTGGCATCAACATCTACTTTTCCGACTACGGCTTTTCCGTCATATTCTGTGGCTACTTCATCGATAACTGGTCCAACCATTCTACACGGTCCGCACCAAGCTGCCCAAAAATCTACTACTACTGGTTTGTCTGATTTTAATACTACCTCATCAAAAGTAGCATCTGTAATTGCTAATGCCATATTATATATTTTTAAATTACTTAAATTATTGAAAGACAAAATTAGTTATTTTATTTTGGTTTACTTCATAAAAAAATCAGTTTTGACTATCATTTCATTATTAGAATTGATACTTAATTCAAGCTGATTTTAATGTTCATTTTCTCCAATTCCAATAACAATTCTTTTGAAATTTTGATTTTTAATTTCCTGCTTGGCATGGAAACTCTTGTAATTACACGATTTTCTTCTTCAACAATTGGGATTTCTATTTCTTCAGCTTCTTCCTCTCCTACGTCTAAATTATCCTCATCATCTACTAGTGTTTTGGGGATAATTTCGAGTTCTTTTTTTACGTTTTCTTGTTCCACAACTTCAAAAGTGACGGTATTATCTCCTTTATTAGCGTTGAAAATTTCATTTAACTGTTGCATAAAATTTTGTTGTAATTCTTTTATATCAATTTGAATGCTTAGCTTCTTTGCGAATTGAGGTAACACATCAGCTAGTAATTTTGCGTCTTGAAAAGCTATTTGAGGTTCCGATTTATTTCCTGTTTCTTTATTAATCCAGCCCTCTTTTATTAGAACTTTAAAAAAGATAAACTGGTTATTAACCAAGAAATGACGGAATTTTAAATATTCTTCGTTGAATATTCTAAAATCAAAATTCTCATCATAACCTTCAAGTGTAAAACTGGCCCAGTCTTTTCCCGTTTTTCCAGTTCTGTATTGCACATTAGATACAATTCCAGCAAAAGT
>NZ_JBKCVI010000130.1:0-15691 GCF_046317795.1 Flavobacterium sp.
GTTTGATATGTTTATTAATGGTTTTGGCATTGTATTTAAGATTAATGATTTTAGATTTCTGAACGAAAGATAAGTATAATTTTGATGTTCTTTGTTACAATATTTATACTCTTATCACAAAATGTTCTTTCTTTTGTTCCACTCTAAAAAAAACAATTCCCCATTGAAAAGTATCAATAGTTACAGTAACTTTCGGGTGCTGTTGAATTTTTTCCCAAGCTTCTTCCATTTCGATTGACCAATGAATATCATCAAAAATCCATACAGTTTCGTTGGTTATTGTTGGCAATAGTAACTCGAAATAATGAAGAGTGGCTTGTTTGGAATGATTGCCGTCAAAATAGATAAGCTGGAAGTTGGAAGCTGGAAGTTGGAAGTTTTTCAAGTAACTTGAAAATTCAGTATTTATGCATTCAATATTATTGAATGTTGTCCCGAAACTTCGGGATTGTAATTGCAATTGACATTGAGAAAGAGTATTTGGGCAACCTTCAAGTGAAGTTATTTTTGACGTTTTATTCCCAAGTGATAAAGCTGTTGTCGCCAATCCTAATGAAGTTCCGATTTCTAGAATGGTTGAAGGTTGAAAATAGTTAGTAATTCTGAATAATAATTCGGCTCGTTTCGAAGAAATGCCAGCGGTTTTGGCAATTTTGGCAATTTGTCTTTTGTTGCTTTTAAAAACCTTGGAACCGGCTCCAAAATCAGTTACTTCAATTAAGTTTTTATCTGCAAGAAGCGATTTCCGGAAGTTTTTTAGAACAGTATATTCAGGGTATTTTTTCTTATCATAAAAACATTTGGTCACCAAATTAAACACAAACGGCGAATGTACTCCGTGTTCGTTTTTGGAGTTCCAAAGGAAGTTTAAATATGATTTTATTATTTTTAACATTAAGGAATTAAGTTTTTTCATTGAGTTTAGTTAAGCTTAATGATTCTTATCTTGCTTAACTTCTTAATGTTTAATTTAACTTTCCATTTTTGAAGAAAGTTCAAACCAACGTTCTTCTTTCACTTCCATTTTTTTAATGATAGCTTCCAATTCTTTGGCTTTTGCCGTTATATCAGCATCAGCCACTTTACCTTCGGCGAATAAATTTTCTATTTGTTTTTTCTCGAATTCTAAATCCTTGATTTCGCGTTCAATTTTGTTGAACTCTTTTTGCTCATTAAAATTTAAACCTGTTGAAGCGTTATTATTTTGCTTCCAATTGACTTTTTCGGTTGAAACATTAGATAATCCTTTTGGCTCTGCCGAATCTTCATATGCTCTGAAATCAGAATAATTGCCTGGGAAATCTTCTATTTGTCCTTCACCTCTAAAGATGAACAAGTGATCCACAATCTTATCCATAAAATACCGGTCGTGTGACACAACAAGCAGACAACCTGGATAATCCAATAGGAAACTTTCCAGTACATTTAGCGTTACAATATCCAAGTCGTTTGTGGGTTCATCCAGAATTAAAAAGTTGGGATTTTGGATTAGAACCGTACACAAATACAAGCGTTTCAATTCGCCACCGCTCAGTTTTTCTACAAAATCATATTGTTTTTTAGCATCAAATAAAAAGCGTTCCAATAATTGAGAAGCAGAAATAATTTTTCCTTTCATTAGCGGAATGTATTCACCATATTCTTTAATGATATCTATCACTTTTTGTCCCGGTTTTGGATTGATACCGCTTTGGGTATAATAACCAACCTTAATCGTATCGCCAATCACTACTTTGCCAGAATCGGGAACAATAGTTTTGGTAAGTATATTTAAGAAAGTCGATTTTCCAGTACCGTTTTTACCAATAATCCCAATGCGTTCGCCACGTTGAAAGTCATAAGTAAAATTGTCTAGAATGACTTTGTCTTTAAATTTTTTATTGATTTTGTGAAGCTCAATAATTTTACTTCCCATGCGTTCCATATTGATTTCCAACTCAACAACATTCTCTTTTCTGCGACTCTCAGCAACGGCTTTTATTTGGTAAAAATCATCTTGCCTCGATTTTGATTTGGTGGTTCTGGCTTTGGGTTGGCGTCGCATCCAAGCCAATTCTTTTACAAAAAGGTTTTGCGCTTTATCAATAGTAGAGTTTTCCATAGCAATGCGCTCATCTTTCTTTTGTAAATAATAAGAGTAATTGCCTTTGTATTGGTAGAGTTTTCCGTTGTCGAGTTCGATGATTTCGTTACAAACTCGCTCTAAGAAAAATCTATCGTGCGTCACCATAAACAGTGTGATATTTTCTTTGGCAAAATAACTTTCCAACCATTCAATCATCTCCAAATCCAAGTGGTTTGTTGGTTCATCCAAGATTAATAAATCGGGACGATTAATAAGAATAATAGCCAAGGACAACCGTTTCTTTTGTCCACCTGAAAGCGATTTCACTTTCAGTTTTAAATCATCCAGTTTTAGTTTAGATAAAATTTGTTTGAATTGCGTTTCAAAATCCCATGCATTGTGGCGATCCATTTCATCAAAAGCCAATTGGTATTTTTCCTCTCCCGAAGTATCGGGATTGAGGTTTTCGAGCGCTTTTTCGTAGCGTTCAATTACGTGCAGAATTTCATTATCCGAAGCAAAAATACTTTCCTCAATTGTTAACTCCTCTTGCAAATTACTTTTTTGGGAAAGAAAAGCCATTTTCAACCCTTTTCGCAGTACTACTTGTCCGGTATCGGGTTCGTCTTCGCCATTAATGATGTTCATGATACAGGTTTTTCCCGAACCATTTTTGGCTATGAAGGCAATTTTTTGGTCTTTGTTGATGCCGAACGAAATGTTTTCAAACAACGTTCTTTCGCCAAAGGATTTTGATATATTTTCTACTGAAAGGTAATTCACAATGCTATATTTTTTGCAAAAGTAGATTATATTTGTCAAATGCAACTATCCGTAATCATCCTTAATTACAATGTGCGCTACTTTTTGGAGCTGTGTGTTTTGAGTGTGCAAAAAGCCATTCAAAACCTAGATGCCGAAATTATTGTCATCGATAATAATTCTTCTGATGACAGTTGTGCCATGATGAAACTGCGTTTTCCTAATATCAAATTGATTGAAAACAAAGAAAACCTTGGCTTCCCCAAAGGAAACAACATCGGAGTGAAAGAAGCCAAAGGCAAATTTATTTGTATTCTAAATCCCGACACAGTAGTGGCAGAAGATACATTTGAAAAGGTGCTGTCATTTGTGTCATCCCGAGCACGTCATCCCGAGCGCAGTCGAGGGACGAGTGACGATTTAGGCATAGTAGGTTGTAAATTGATTGATGGAACAGGAAACTTTCTTCCCGAAAGCAAACGAGGTGTTCCAACGCCTTGGGTTGCCTTCACAAAAATCTTCGGCTTGTATAAAATTTCAAATTTTTTTGGAAAATATTATGCCCAACATTTAACCGAAAACCAAACAGGTAAAGTGGATATTTTGGTTGGTGCTTTTATGGTCATGAAGCTCGAATTGTATAATGAACTAGGAGGTTTTGACGAAAATTGCTTTATGTATGCTGATGATATTGATTTGTCGTACAGAGCGTTATTACTGAAAAAACAGAATTATTATTTTCATGAAACGACCGTTATCCATTACAAAGGAGAATGCACAGTTAGAGATGAAACCTATATGAAACGCTTTCAGGAAGCCATGAATTTCTTTTATAAAAAACACTTCAATTATTCTTTTTTCTTTACTTTTTTTATGAAAATCGGAAGTTTTGTTTTCAGTTTATTTAAAAAAAATCAACAGAAAAATTCAGCCATTTCTATTGATGAAACTATTTTATTTTCAAAAGAAATAATCGAATTGTATTCGTTTAAAAAGGTAACAAATTTAAATAGTTTAGAAGAGTTTAAAGTAAAACAGCAGTGTTCTTACCAACTTATTTTTGATATAAATTCATTTAGTTTTTTGGAAATCATGCAAGTAATGCAAAAGTGGAAAGCCAAAAACATCACTTTTAAAATGTATGTATCACAAAATAAATATGTGATTGGTAGCAACAGCGCAAACGATATAGGAGAAATTATAAATTTATCAAAAATTGCATAATTCTTAGTGTTTGCTCAAAACAATTAGTATTTTTGCAAACCAAATAATGAAACACAACTTTAGTTTACACATATGGCAAAGTTTGAATTGAAATTACCTAAAATGGGTGAAAGCGTGGCGGAAGCAACTATTACAAATTGGCTTAAAAACATTGGCGATTCTATTGCTATAGACGAAGCCGTTCTGGAAATTGCTACCGACAAAGTGGATAGTGAAGTGCCAAGCGAAGTTTCGGGGATTTTGATAGAACAATTATTTGGTAAGGATGATGTGGTGAAAGTGGGTCAAACGATTGCCATTATTGAAACGGAAGGAGTTGCCACAGAACTTCCACAATCAGCAACAGTTGTCAAACCGAGCGAAGTCGAGGTGCAAAAAATTATAGAAACAGCCCAAGCTACTGTTGCACCAGCCGATTTTAAGACATCAGATAAATTTTATTCACCATTAGTAAAAAATATCGCTACGGCAGAAGGTATTTCTATTTCGGAATTGGAAAGTATTATTGGTACAGGAAAAGACGGAAGAGTTACTAAAGAAGATATTTTGAAATTTGTTGGAAGCAGGAAGTTGGAAGCAGGAAGTCAACCCGCAACCCGCAACCCGCAGCCCGTAACCTTTAACTCGCAACCCGAAACCTTTAACCCGCAACTCGAAACCCGCAACCCACAACCTATATCTCTAAATGGCGGTGATGAAATCATTGAAATGGACAGAATGCGCAAGCTCATTTCGGGTTATATGGTCGCTTCGGTGCAAACGTCTGCTCACGTACAATCGTTTATTGAAGTGGATGTGACCAATATTGTAAAATGGAGAGATCGAGTGAAAGTGGCATTTGAAAAACGCGAAGGCGAAAAACTAACGTTCACACCCATTTTTATGGAAGCGGTAGCCAAAGCCATAAAAGATTTCCCGGGTATGAACATTTCGGTAGATGGCGATTATATTATCAAAAAGAAAAATATCAATCTTGGTATGGCGGCAGCTTTACCCAACGGAAATTTAATTGTGCCGGTTATTAAAAATGCCGACCAACTCAACCTCGTTGGCATGGCAAAAGCCGTGAACGATTTAGGTAACCGTGCCAAAGCAGGCAAACTAAAACCAGACGATACGCAAGGCGGAACGTATACAGTAACAAACGTTGGAACTTTTGGTTCTGTATTTGGAACACCCATTATCAACCAACCACAAGTGGGGATTTTAGCCCTTGGCGCTATAAGAAAAGTACCAGCGGTTATTGAAACTCCCGATGGTGACTTTATTGGCATCCGTCAAAAAATGTTTTTATCCCACAGCTATGACCACAGAGTTGTAGATGGTGCACTTGGCGGAAGCTTTGTAAAACGTGTTGCCGATTATTTAGAAGCTTTTGATGTGAATAGGGAGTATTAAACAATAAATAACCATAAATTAATCCCGTTTGCAAAAGCGGGTTTTTTATGTAAAAAAAATATAAAATCGACTATTGGTAACCGCAATATTTTATATTTGTCCACTTAACATTTTACAATGGAATTAAAATTAAACAGACCTATTTGCTTTTTTGATTTGGAAACTACAGGTATTGATGTGGCCAAAGATAGAATTGTGGAAATCTCAATTTTTAAAGTCTATCCTAATGGGAATAAAGAAAGCAAAACTTGGTTGGTGAATCCTACCATTCCAATTCCAGCATTTGCTACAGCCGTTCACGGAATCACGAATGAAAAAGTAGCCAATGAACCAACATTTGCAGCGCTTTCAGGACAAATTCACAACATGATTAAAGATTCGGATTTGGCTGGATTTAATTCCGATAGATTTGATATACCGCTTTTGGCCGAAGAATTATTGCGTGCCGAAGTTGATTTTGATATGAAAAACCGAGTGGCTATTGATGTTCAAACTATTTTCCATAAAAAAGAAGAAAGAACATTGAGTGCTGCGTACAAATTTTATTGCAATCAAAGTTTAGAAAACGCCCATTCTGCCGAAGCTGATACCATGGCAACCTATGAAATCTTGAAAGCACAACTAGATAGATATGAGGATTTAGAAAATAACATGAAGTCACTTTCTGAATTCACCACTCGAAAAAAATCAGTTGATTTTGCAGGATTTATTGCTTTGAATGATAATGGAAAAGAAATTTTCACCTTTGGCAAACACAAAAATGCTTTGGTTGACGATGTCTTAGACAAAGAACCAGGTTATTTTAGTTGGATTCAAAATGCCGAATTTCCCTTATATACCAAGAAAGTTTTGACAGGAATTAAGTTGAGAAAGTTAAACACAAAAAGTTAGAAGCGGGAAGTCAGAAGTAGGAAGATTTTACCTCCATCTTCCATCTCCCAACTTCCAACCAAAAATTATGAAAATCATCTGCATCGGAAGAAATTACGTCAATCACATTGCTGAGCTTAACAATGAGCGACCGGATGAACCTGTAATTTTCTTAAAACCAGATACAGCAATTTTACCTAAGAAAACACCATTTGTGATACCCGAATTCAGTAATGAAATTCATCATGAAATTGAGATTTTGGTTAAAATAAACAAAGTTGGAAAATATATTGACACCAAATTTGCGCACAAGTATTATGACGAAATAGGATTAGGCATCGATTTTACCGCACGAGACATACAAAATAACCTTAAAGAAAAAGGATTACCTTGGGAAAAAGCCAAAGCATTTGACGGTTCTGCAATTATTGGTGACTTTTTTCCAAAAAATAATTTTATTTCGATGGAAAATATTACTTTTGAATTAACCAATAACGGTAAAACCGTTCAAAAGGGAAATACAAGCCACATGTTGTGGAAAATAGATGAAATTGTTTCCTATGTTTCGCAATATTTTACCTTAAAAAAAGGAGATATTATTTTTACAGGAACACCCGAAGGCGTTGCCAAAGTTAATCCAAACGATTATCTAGAAGGATTTATAGAAAATAAAAGAGTATTAAGATTACATATAAAATAATGGCAATAAACTACAACCTCGCAAAAGTATACGCACTTTCAGACAATGATCCTGAGTTCGTAATGCAAATTATCACTCTTTTTGTAACGGAACTTCCCGAAGATGTGAAACAAATAGATTTAGGTATCAAGACAAAAGATCATAAGCTAGCATATTCTTATGCTCACAAAATAAAACCAAGTCTCGATTTATTGGGAATGACTGTAGCGCATCAAGAAATTCTTGAAGTAGAAGCGTGGACTAAAGCAGAAGGAAAACGTAAAGAAATTGTTGATACGTTTGAAAGTGTGAAAAGTCAAATAGATAAAGCTGTAAAAGAAATCAAAAAAGATTTCGATTTGTAAAAATTAGGAGCAAATGGCTCGGGCATTTTTGGTTTCCATTTTCCCGTTTTCGTTTCAACCTGCTTGCCGGTAGGCAGGTCTTTTTTGTTTTGTCACCCTGAGCGCAGTCGAAGGGCTTTTCTGCAAAACAAAAAAGGATTTCCACTACACTCGGGGCTAAACGAGTTTCCATTTCTATATTTGTAATCAAAAAAATCAATTTCAATTTCAATTTCAATTTCAAAATCAATTCCAAACTAAAAAATCTAATATCTAAATTCCTTTGAAAGCAACCATAGTTACAATCGGTGATGAAATCCTAATCGGGCAAATTGTAGATACTAACTCGGGGTACATTGCTAAAGCATTGGATAAAATTGGTGTTCAAACCCACGAAATGATTTCCATTTCTGACGATAAAAAACACATAATAGATACTTTTGTTTCATTACAAGACAAAGTTGATTTGGTTATTATTACAGGTGGTTTAGGTCCAACAAAAGACGATATTACCAAACATACTTTCTGCGAATATTTTGAAGATGTTTTTATCAGAAATCAACAAGTGGAAGACCATATTGTAGCATTGTTTGTCAAGCTGAATTTCAATCCAACACAAGTGAATAAAGACCAAGCGCTTTTGCCTTCAAAAGCACAAGTTCTCATGAATAATTACGGAACTGCTGCTGGTATGTGGATGCAAAAAGGCAAAACGGTTTTTGTATCAATGCCCGGAGTTCCTTATGAAATGAAAGGTATCGTAAACGAGCAACTTATTCCAAAAATAGTTAAAGAATACAAGCGTCCTTATATCATTCATAAAACGATTTTAACCTACGGACAAGGAGAAAGCATGGTTGCTGAGCGAATAGAAGATTGGGAAAATAATCTTCCAGCGTTTATTAAATTAGCTTATTTGCCTAGCCCAGGAAGAGTGCGTTTGAGATTAACCGCTCGTGGGGTAAACAAAGAAATACTAGAAAAATCCATTCAACAAAATGTGCATTCACTAACTAAATTGATTGGCGATATTATTGTTGGTTTTGATGAAGATGAGACCATTGAATTGGTTGTTGGAAGATTGCTTACACAACAAGGAAAAACCATTTCCACTGCCGAAAGTTGTACAGGTGGAAAAATTGCTCAAATGTTGACATCAGTTTCCGGAGCTTCACATTATTTTAGAGGAAGTGTAGTGAGTTATGCTACCGATACCAAAGTTACTGTACTTGGCGTGTCACAAACAACAATTGAGGAGTATTCGGTAGTGAGTGCAGAAGTAGCAAAGGAAATGGCAATAGGAATTCAAAAAATAATGAAAACCGATTATGCAATTGCCACAACAGGCAATGCAGGACCTAGTAAAGAAGAGGGTAAATCAGAAATAGGAACAGTTTTTATTGCTCTAGCAACACCAAAAAATATATTTGTTGAAGAATTTAATTTTGGCCAACCTCGTGAAAAAGTGATCGATAGAACAGCAAATAAAGCAATGGAACTATTGCAGAAAGAAATTTTGAAAAATGTGCAATAATTTTTTTGTTACTACAATAAATTTTCATTAAGTTTGCACCCTCGAATTGAATAACGATAAAAGAAAACATAATGTCAAGAGTTTGTGACCTTACAGGTAAAAGAGCGATGGTAGGAAATAATGTTTCTCACGCTATGAACAAAACTAAGAGAAAATTTTCTGTGAACTTAGTTAAAAAACGTTTCTATCTTGCTGAAGAAGACAGATGGATTACGTTAAGAGTAGCAGCGTCTACAATTAAAACAATCAATAAAAATGGATTGGCTGCTGTTTTGAAAAAAGCAAAAGTTGAAGGATTTATTAAATAATCTGGTTCAGTAAAAATAAAGTAAGATGGCAAAGAAAGGTAATAGAATACAAGTTATTTTAGAGTGTACTGAGCACAAAGGAACTGGTCTTCCTGGAACTTCTCGATACATTACAAACAAAAACAAAAAAAATACTCCAGACAGATTAGAGATTAAAAAATTTAATCCAATCTTAAAGAGAATGACTGTTCATAAAGAAATTAAATAATTAAAGATTTTAATAAAATCTCAAATGGTAGCATTAGAGATTATTAAAATTCAAATAACAACAATTAGTCATGGCAAAAAAGACCGTAGCATCGTTACAAACAGCTTCTAAAAGATTAACCAAAGCAATTAAAATGGTTAGATCACCAAAAACAGGCGCCTATACTTTTCAAGAAAGTATTATGACACCAGAAGAAGTTGATAGCTTCTTTAACAAGAAATAATTCAATAAACTCTATATATCAAAGCTACTTTCAATCGGAAGTAGCTTTTTTATTTTATATTTGTTCAAATTTTAACCCTATCAAGGTATAAATCGTAATTAAAATGAGTTTTTTCAAAAGAATATTTTCATCCGAGAAAAAGGGGGCTTTAGATAAAGGTTTAGAACAGACTAAGACATCTTTTTTATCTAAGCTCACTAAAGCTGTAGCAGGAAAATCTAAAGTTGACGATGAGGTTTTAGATAACCTAGAAGAAGTTTTAGTTTCATCCGATGTAGGAGTGAATACTACTTTAAAAATAATTGAAAGAATTGAAGAAAGAGTTTCAAAAGACAAATATCTTGGCACTGACGAATTAAATCTAATTCTCCGTGAAGAAATTGCCGGTTTACTCTCTGAAACCAAGTCTGGTGAAGACACAGAGTTTACCATCCCAAGCAATAAAAAGCCATATGTAATAATGGTTGTGGGAGTAAATGGCGTTGGAAAAACGACCACGATTGGTAAGTTAGCACACCAATTTAATAAAGCCGGTTATAAAGTAGTACTTGGTGCAGCTGATACTTTTCGTGCTGCAGCGATAGATCAATTGCAAATTTGGGCAGATAGAGTGGGTGTTCCTTTGGTAAAACAGCAAATGGGAAGTGATCCAGCTTCAGTGGCTTTTGACACCTTACAAAGTGCTGTTACTCAAAATGCCGATGTGGTTATTATTGATACAGCTGGACGTTTGCACAACAAAGTAAATTTGATGGCTGAGTTAACTAAAGTAAAACGCGTCATGCAAAAAGTAGTTGATGATGCTCCTCACGATGTGATGTTGGTTTTGGATGGTTCAACAGGTCAAAATGCTTTTGAACAAGCTAAGCAATTTACAGCTGCTACAGAAGTGTCTTGTCTTGCCGTTACTAAGCTAGACGGCACTGCAAAAGGCGGTGTAGTCATAGGTATTTCAGACCAATTTCAAATCCCGGTGAAATATATTGGAGTGGGAGAAGGTATTGAAGATTTGCAAGTTTTTAATAAATATGAATTCGTTGATTCTTTTTTTAAATAAAATACATTCATTTTTTAGAAACAAATAAATTATTAAATAAAAAATATTATGAAAAATTATTATTGCTTCGCTTTTTTATTGACCTCAATTTTTGTTTTTTCTCAAAAAACTTTTTCTCCAGGATATTATATAGACCAATCCAATATAAGAAATGAAGGTTTCATTGAGGATACAAATCCTTATAATAGCCCGACTAAAATAAATTTTAAAACTTCAGTTGATACCCAAAGTTCAGAGATTACTATTGAGAAAATTAAAGAGTATAAAATAAATACTGATTATAAATATATTAAATATAAAGTTGATTATGATTATGATCAAATTATAAACAAGGATGAATTGTCGATTTTTGGTGTAGAACCAAATTTAAAACAAAAAGAGATTTTACTCAAAGTTTTAGTTGAAGGGAGGATTAATCTTTACTCTGCTATTGTTGATGACGCAATCTTTTTTTATATGAAAGATGAAAATGATCAAGAGCCAATTTTATTGGTACACAGAAAATATAATCTACAAAACAGAATCATAGAAAATAATGCTTTTAGAAAGGCAATATATGAAAAAATGAAGTCAGAAGAATATATGCTGAAAGATTTTTTGACTATCAATTATAATAAAAAGGAATTAGAAGCTCTTTTTAAAAATTTTAATCAAGGAGTTGGTAACTTTATTGAACAAAATGTAGATATAAAACGAGAACAAAATAAATTTTATTACAAAGTTTTTGCTGGAATAAGTTCTTTTAGTACAACATATTCTTACAATGGTGCAAATGATTTAAAAGCTAAAAATAATTTTTCAAATCCAATTTTTGGTTTTGAGTTATCAACTGTATTCGGAAGAAATTCAAAACGATCTGAAGTATTTACTAAACTATTTTATCAAAAAGTATCAATTGTGTCGAGTCATAATTCGTCTCTTGGCAATAACTATATCCTTGATTTGACAATGAACTCAGATTTTAGTTCGTTAAACTTTATTGGAGGATATAGATATGCTTTGATTAGAATAGGAAGAAATCAATTATTTATTGATGGTTCTCTCGGTATTTCAACAATCATTGATGGTGACTTTGATTTAGATTATAAATTAATTTACACGGGTTTAGATAACGATTCGATAAGTATTCAAAATTATACTTATAATGAATATAATTTAACTTTTTTATTTAATGTTGGGATTGGATATAAAATAAATAATAGATATGCGATTAACTTGGAGTACTCTACACCAAAAAATTATTTGACCCAATATATTTCATTATCAAGTGGTGGTTTTTCGAACTTAAACTTAATTTTCACTTACACAATAAACAAATAAAAGTATGAAAAGAGTAATAGGATTTTTTACAGATTCCTCTCCATTAAAGCTAATACTAATAAGTATCGTTATTGTAGTAATAAGCTATTTCATTGAAAAACCATTACCGAATATTTTTATGGGATTGCGTCTTATCGCTTTCATATTATTTGTTTACGGTGCTATTCGTTTTTTAAATAGAAAATAATTATTGGTATAAAGCGTTTATTTTTGTCCACAATTCATTGTCAAACGCTGTAAGAGCTGGACTTGAAGAGTCAGCAGCATTTCCCATTCGTATGACAACCATTTTTTTACTTGGAATAACATACACTTTTTGATCATCTTTGCCTAATCCACAAAACATATCATCTGGAGCATTAGGAATAAAATCAATAGGAAATACAGTTTGAAGTGTTGGAACCATACAACTTCCTTTACCATTTAACCACCACAAAAAGCCATAGGATAAATTGATATTCTGAGAAGTAGTTGTAGCTTGGTCAAAATAATTTTCATTGAGTATTTGTTGTCCATTCCACTTCCCTTTATTCAAAGTCCATAAACCAAAACGTGCCATGCTCCTAGAATTACTCCAGTAAACAATATTATAAGGACTTCCAGTGCCTGTTATCCAACTTCCGTTCATTCCAATTTTAGATTTGATTTTTTCAGTAAAATAACTATTTACATCTTCATTATATGAGGTAGGAATTGCTTTTCCAATTACTTTGTGAAGCAATGTATAAGCCGCATTGTGATAAGCCCATCTATTTCCAGCATCTGCTTTATATAGTAAACAACTGGGTAAAGTACAGTCATCGTCAGCTACTCCATCATCAAGACCTGATGTCATGGTTAACTGATTTTTAACCGTAATTAAATTTTCTTTTGCAATAGGAAGACTTGTCCAACCTGTTCCAAGATAATCAGATACTTTATTATTAATATTCAAATAACCATCTTGTTGTGCTATTCCTGCCATAAAAGAGGTCATCGACTTACCAGCACTTGCCCAATACCATGGAGTTGTTGCCGAATGTCCGTTGAAATAATTTTCCATCACTATTCTTCCATTAACTAAAATGATAAATGACTTGGTGTTTTTTTGCTCTAAATAAGTTAAAAGCGGTTGAACCGCATTTTGGTTCCATCCCAAATCTGCAATAGTCTTTGTTTCCCAAGTGGTGCTTCCATCATTGGGTGGAAAATACATTTGTTCTTCGGCTGGTGAATCTGAACTGCAACTAAAAAGAGAAACGGCGAATAGCGAAAGAAGGAATATTTTTTTCATAACAGTATTTTTTGTCATAGGACTATAAATGTATAAAATAGTTTAATGTTGATAACATTAATTTCATTTCGCATGACTTTATTGACTTAAAAAATTAAATTTGTGAAATAAGAAAAATTCATGTCAACGTTAGGTTCATTAGCTATAAATACCATTCATCAAGGCGATTGTGTTGCTTTGTTAAAACAAATTCCAGATAATTCAGTCGATTTAATTTTTGCTGATCCGCCTTATAATTTGCAACTCAATGGTGAATTGACCAGACCTAATCAAACGAAAGTGGATGCAGTGAACGATGAATGGGACAAGTTTGCAAGCATTGAAATTTATGACACCTTTACTAATGATTGGCTTAGTGAATGCCGTAGAGTGTTGAAAAGTACTGGAAGTATTTGGGTTATTGGAACCTATCATAATATTTTTAGAGTAGGTGCTTCGTTACAGGATTTAGGGTTTTGGATGCTGAATGACGTGGTTTGGATAAAGTCTAATCCGATGCCAAATTTCAAAGGAACACGTTTTAATAATGCTCATGAAACCATGCTTTGGGCAACCAAATCGGAGAAATCAAAATACACTTTTCATTATCATTCTATGAAAACCATGAATGATGATTTGCAGATGAGAAGCGATTGGTTCATCCCAATTTGTCAAGGCGAAGAACGTATTAAAGTGAACGGACAAAAAGCACATTCTACTCAAAAGCCCGAAGAATTATTGTATCGCGTGATTTTATCCACTTCCAATGTTGGCGATGTCGTGCTCGACCCATTTTCGGGAAGTGGAACGACGGCTGCGGTGGCTAAGAAACTGGGGAGAAATTTTATTGCTTTCGAAAGAGAACCATTTTATATCTATGTGGCCAATAATCGATTGAAGGAAATAGTTCCTTTAAAGGATAATTTGTTGGAATATAAAGTGGAAATCAAAAAACCAAAAGTACCTTTCATCAATTTGATTGACAAAGGATTTATAAAGGTTGGCGATTTTCTTTTTTCAAAAGACGAGAAACACAAAGCTCAAATTCAAGCCGATTCATCCATTGAAATCAACGGTTTTGTAGGTTCAATTCATAAAGTGAGTGCACAGCTTTTAGGAAAAGAAAGCAACAATGGTTGGACGTTTTGGTATGTAAAACACAATAGTAAATTAGTTTCTATTGATGATTTTAGAGAAGAGTTTGCCAAACAATATTTAAAGTAAAATGAAAAAGTTAGGAATATTATTTATCAGCATCGTATTAATTTCTTGTCAATCTGATGTAAAGAAAGAAGACTTGAACAAACTCAACGGTTATTGGGAAATCAAGCAAGTCAAACTAGCCGATGGAGAAAAAAAAGATTATAAAGTCAATGAAACGATTGATTATTTTGAACTAAAAGACAATGCAGGTTTTCGTCAAAAAGTAATGCCTCAGTTTGATGGAAAATTTAGGACCAATGGCATCAAAGAAAACATCAAGATAGTGGAAAAAGAAAATAATTTTGTCATAGAATATAATACTAACTATGGCAAATGGCTAGAAGAAATTATTGAATTGGCCGACTCTACGTTGGTATTAAAAAATAAAGACAATTTAGAGTACACCTATAAAAAATTTAAACCTTTCTCCTTCAAATAATGGCAAAAAGACAAAGCAACGAAAGTCCAATTGGAGATGTTTTAAAAGAGTTTATCCAAGTAAATAAACTCCAAGTCGGTATGGATAAAATCGATGTGGAAGCCGCTTGGAAATCCTTAATGGGCAATGGTGTCAACAGTTATACGAAAGAAGTCGTGTTAAAAGGTTCGACGCTTTATGTGTCGCTAACCTCTGCTGTGTTGCGTGAAGAGTTGAGTTATGGAAAACAAAAAATTATCACTATGATTAATGAAGAATTGCGGAAAGAAGTGGTTACCGTATTAATTCTCCGTTAAGTATTTATCTCTAAATCTTTGATATACTCTTCGTATTCGAAAAAGAAAAGTTCAAATTGTGCCATCGTTTCGTGGAAGAAATCAAAAATGGCAGGCCAATACCTTCTGTTATTTAAACTTACGTCTAGTTTTTCGACCCAAATTCTACTAATTACCTTCCCTGTTTCTAGATAAAAGTTGCGTTCCAAAATGGCTTCGGGTAAATAATCTTCCAATAAAATAGTCCTTAGCGATTCAATTTTTTCAAAGTAAATTTTTCGCTTTTCTTCGTCATTCGGTTCAATGTCTAAAAGCACTTGTGCCTTTTTGTTGTCAATGAAGAATTTGAAAGTAACATCTTTTATTTTAGTGTCATAAAGCAACCATTTTCTTGGATAGGTTTCAGCAAAAGCAGTCCAAAATTCTTTTTTGATGTGTAATGCTTCTTCTTTGCTGTACATTTTATTGGTGTAAAAATTGGATTGCTTTAATTTTTTAAGGTAACTTTATATTTTAAAACTAATATATGC
>NZ_JBKCVI010000131.1:0-4723 GCF_046317795.1 Flavobacterium sp.
TAAAGTCATACTTTTTTTTTTCTACATAAAAGTTGATAGATTATATTTGCATAATTGTGATTTCTACCAACAAGCGTTGGTTTTTCGAGTCTTTGTATTTTAAATCGCTATCATTGGCTAAGTCTATGCCTTTCAAAAGAAAATCTTGCGATACTTTTTGTGCTTGTTGTCCGTAGAGCTGTTGTGCCGCTTCACCCATTTCTAATAACGTAAGTGTGATAGGATTTTTAGCAACCAATAAATCCCTGAAATGCGTAGCTAATCCTGATATAAAATGGTGACCATCAAAACCTTTTGCCAAAATATCGTTATAGCCCATCAAAACTTCCGGAATTTTATTTTCCAAAATTAAATCGGTCATATTGATATACGTCTCATAATCCAAAACATTCAAGTTCTCAGTTACCGCTTGACGGGTTAGATTGTTCCCACAAAAAGAAACTACTCGGTCAAAGATGGACAAAGCATCACGCATAGCACCATCGGCTTTTTGTGCAATGATGTGCAACGCATCTTCTTCAAATTGCACACCTTGACTGGTGGCTACTTCTGCCAAATGTTCTCGAGCATCTTTCACGGTGATGCGTTTGAAATCAAAAATTTGACAACGCGATAATATAGTAGGAATGATTTTGTGCTTTTCGGTCGTGGCCAAAATGAAAATAGCATGTTTTGGTGGCTCTTCCAGCGTTTTCAAAAACGCATTGAAAGCAGCCGAAGACAACATATGAACCTCGTCAATAATATATACTTTGTATTGTCCGGTTTGTGGCGGTATTCTAACTTGGTCAATCAGATTTCGAATATCATCAACAGAGTTATTTGAAGCAGCATCCAATTCAAATACATTGAAAGCAAAATCTTCATTGGGATCATCATAACCGGGCTGGTTAATCTTTCGTGCCAAAATTCGGGCGCAGGTAGTTTTCCCAACACCTCTTGGTCCGGTAAATAATAGGGCAGAAGCCAAGTGATTGTTTTCTATGGCATTGAGCAGCGTATTAGTTATAGCTTGTTGACCCACTACGTCTTTAAACGTTTGAGGGCGATACTTTCGGGCAGATACTACAAATTGTTCCATAGAAAATTATTGGATTACAAATATAGAATTTTCAATGACAAATTCAATATCAAAAATCAATAACAATAAGAGAAATTCATATATTAAATTTTGACTTTACAATTGTTCTTTGTCATTGCTATTGCAATTGATTACCTTTGCCACGCAGACCGCCTTATCGCTTTATGCTGAACACGTTTCAGCATCTTTTGATTTCAAGTTAAAAGATTCCGAATCAAGTTCGGAATAAAGAGGAAAGTCCGGACACCACAGAGTAGCATAGCGGGTAACACCCGTCTCTCGTCTTTCGGGACGAGAAGGACCAGTGCAACAGAAAGCAAGTACAGTTCGGCTGTAGTGAAACCAGGTAAACTCTATGCGGTGAAATTCCAAGTATATCGGCATTCAAGGATTACTCGTCCGTTGTCGAAGGGTAGGAAGCTCGATCTCGTTGGTAACAACGAGACTAGATAAATGATAAGGTCTCGTCCCAAAAGACGAGAACAGAATCCGGCTTATAGGTCTGCTTTTTTTTTATATACTACCTCAGTTCGCTGCGCTCGGTTAGGAGCACACGATTTGTCTTTCTTTCATTCATGCTCCCGCCATCCGCGCTACATGCCTGCCTGCCGGCAGTCAGGGTAGCTTGCTTCTGTCGGGGCTAAAGAGACGTTTTTTAAACTATCATTATTCCTCTTCATTCTCAACTTCCGTCTGTTCGAGCGCAGTCGAGAACTCAAAAAAAGTAAAAACTGAACCACCATAATTCTTTTGAAAAGAAAAATTTGCCATGTGGTTGATTTTGGTATATTTGGAATGTTCTACTACCAGCATTCCTTCTTCGTCCAACAATTCATTTTCAAAAATGAGTTCGATTATTTTTTCAAATTCGTTTTGGGCTAAATTATAAGGCGGATCAGCGAAGATGATGTCATAATTTCCATGATGTTTTTCAAGAAATTTAAAAACATCGCTTTTTATCGCCGTAATATCAAACTCAAATTCTTTGGCAGTTTTCTTGATGAAATTCACGCATCCCATGTCGGCATCAATACACACTATTGTAGAACAACCACGTGATGCAAATTCATAGCTAATACTTCCTGTGCCAGCAAAAAGCTCCAAAATTTTCAATTCCGAAAAATTAAAATGATTGTTCAACACATTGAAAACCGCTTCTTTACTCATATCGGTTGTGGGACGAACAGGAAGATTTTTGGGAGGTGCTATTCTTCTGCCTTTGTATTTCCCCGAGATAATTCTCATGAGTGTAGCAATATAAAATGTTCCCGATTTTCGGTTTCCGAGAATTGGTTTTGCATAGTGTTCACATCTAACATAGCAACATTGCGCACATACTTATAAACCATGCTATAAAGCGAATCGGCTTCGGTAATTTTGCCTAATAATTCCAATTTGAAATTTTCAGGATTCAACTGCAACTGTTCCGCAGTGAATAAGATGTAGTATATAAAATCCTCGGCAGTTTTATAATCAAAGGAATTGTAAAGTTGTAGTTTTTGGTTTTGTATCACTACTATTTCAAAATGGGTATCACTTACGTGTACAAACATTTTTCTTTCCTCATTGTTTTTGGAAACTTCTAATAATTTCTGCACCAAAATACTATTGGCATGTTTGTAATCAAAAGTGCCATATTCATCAATAAAATAGTTGTTCATATTCACATAAGGAATATAAACATTGTTCATTTCGTAGTTGGGTAATTCGTCAAAGGCAAAAAAATCGGTTTCAAAAACTTTGGTATTGAATTGCAAATAGCTACCCAAATAGTCTTCATCAAACAAAGCTGTTGGCACAAAAGTGGATAGATTGTTACTGTGAATAATGATAATTTCATCATAACCGGCTTTGAGTTCGGGATGGTTTTGAAACGCATTAGTAAATAAATCATCAATTTTTGAGGTAATGGATACATTTCCAATTTCGATTTTTTGCAAAGTCAATGGTTTGTTCAACAAAGTATCGAATGTAGCAAAAGACAAACCATTCAACGAAACCTGAATGGCTAGTTTTTTGTATGTTTTATCGATTACGCTGGTGTTTTGAAACATGGTTTAATCCGTTTAATGGGAATAGGGCAAACTTACAAAAACAATTGCAATATCAATTTCAAAAATCAATATCAATATTATTTGCAATTGCAATGTCAAAAATCAATATCAATAAAAATCAAAAAAATTATTAATATTTGTTATAGTATTTACAGTTTTTTTAAATTGACTCTTGATTTTAACTTTTGAACTTGATTTTTGAAATTGACATTGACATTGCTATTGTTTAGTCTATCTTTGATTTCCAATTATTAAGAATATCTTCAATGACTTCCAACCAGTTTTACAGCGTTTTACGCAACCAGTTTCCGTTTCAACCAACTGTAAAACAGGATATCTTTTTTCAAATGATTGCTGTTTTTTTGACCAATACTAACAAGGACGAAATCTTTGTTCTTAAAGGATATGCAGGTACTGGAAAAACTACCGTCATCTCAACTATTGTAAATAATTTGGTTTCCATCAATAAGAAATATGTGTTGTTGGCACCCACAGGAAGAGCGGCAAAAGTGATTGCCAATTATTCCAACAAACCGGCATTTACCATTCACAAAAAAATATATTTCCCCAAGAAAGGAAAAAGTGGCGGCGTGTCTTTCACGATGCAAACCAACAAACACAAAAACACTATTTTCATCGTGGATGAATCCTCCATGATTTCGGATGTGAATACCGAATCGAAATTGTATGAAAATGATTCGTTGTTGGACGATTTGATGTCTTATGTTTATAATGGCGACAATTGCAAACTGATACTTTTGGGCGATACTGCTCAATTGCCACCAGTACAATTGGATATTAGTCTCGCTTTGAATACAGATGCTTTATCGATGCATTACAACAAAGAAGTTTTCTCGATTGAACTCGACGAAGTGATGCGTCAGGAAGAAAAATCGGGGATATTGTATAATGCTACAGAATTGCGGGAGATTCTGAAAAGTTCTTTTATCGAAACGTTTCAATTTAACTTAAAAGGTTTCAAAGATATTGTTCGGTTAACCGATGGTTTTGATATTCAAGATGCTATTGAAAGTGCCTATAACAATTATAGTATTGAGGATACTTGTTTCATAGTTCGTTCCAATAAAAGAGCCAATCAATACAACCAACAAATTCGCAGTAAAATTTTAGACAAAGAAAGCGAACTCTCCGTTGGCGATTATTTGATGGTGGTGAAGAACAATTATTTTTGGCTCAAAGAAACTGACGAAGCTGGTTTTATAGCCAATGGTGATATATTGGAAGTACTCGAAATTTTTAATTTCAAAGAATTATACAGCTTTAAATTTGCCAAAGTTAAAATCAGAATGGTAGATTATCCCAATCAAAAACCATTTGAAACCATTTTACTATTGGACACAATCACCAGCGAATCGCCTTCACTAACTTTTGAAGAAAGCAATCGATTGTATCAAGAAGTGATGAAAGACTACGAAGGTGAAGCGCAATACAAAAAATTCCAAAAAGTAAAAAGCAACGAATACTTCAATGCCCTGCAAGTAAAATTTTCCTATGCCATTACGTGTCATAAAAGTCAAGGCGGACAATGGAATACCGTTTTTATCGAGCAACCTTATTTACCCGATGG
>NZ_JBKCVI010000132.1:0-12421 GCF_046317795.1 Flavobacterium sp.
TTTTACACTTTCTGAAACGGCTGAAACTATAGACAAGTTAGAGGACGGAACCTTTATAGTTACTACAAATAAAGGAACAAAACACCACGCCAAAGCCATTGCAATTGCCGGCGGATTGGGAACTTTTGAACCCAGAAAACCCGAAATTGACAGGATTAGTTTCTATGAAGAAAAAGGGGTAGAATATTTTGTAAAAGACCCAGAACTTTTTAGAGATAAAAAAATTGTCATTGCTGGTGGAGGTGATTCCGCGTTAGATTGGAGTATTTTTTTAGCCGATGTTGCTTCAAAAGTTACCTTAATTCACAGAAGAAATGAATTTCGTGGCGCATTGGACTCAGTTGAAAAACTTCAGGAATATAAAAAATTAGGTTACGTAAATTTAATTACACCAGCAGAAGTTGTTTCGCTTCACGGGGAAGACCATTTGAATGCCATAACTATTTATAAAGAGGGCAATCAAGAAACCATTGAAACCGATTATTTTATTCCACTTTTTGGATTAACGCCAAAACTTGGCGCTATTGCTCATTGGGGATTGGAAATAGAAAAAAATGCCATCAAAGTCAATAATGCTTTAGATTATCAAACCAATATACCAGGTATTTATGCTATTGGCGATGTAAATACCTATCCAGGAAAGTTGAAACTAATTTTATGTGGTTTCCATGAAGCTACTTTGATGTGTCAAAGTGTGTATCAACGATTAAATCCAGGAAAGAAATATGTTTTAAAATACACTACAGTTTCTGGTGTAGATGGATTTGACGGGACACGAAAAGAAGCCGAAAAAGCGGTTGTAAAAGCGATAGACTAATGCCACAAGATATCACCATAAAAATTACTGACCGCGAAGGCATTACTCACGAAATTCAAGCACCAACAGACATGAACTTAAACGTCATGGAAGTTATTAGAATGTATGAATTAGCCGAAGAAGGAACTATCGGCATTTGTGGTGGAATGGCACTATGTGCTTCTTGTCAATGTTACGTTTTAAACGATGTAATTTCACTAGAACGCAATGATGATGAAGAAGCCATGCTATCGGAAGCGTATCACGTAAAAGAAAATTCCCGCTTGGGTTGTCAAATTTCAATTACCCATGACATTGATGGGTTGGAAATAGAAATTGCACCGGAACAGTAATAGTAAGCGAGATTAAATTCTCGCTTTTTTTGTAACAAAATTTTAACACTTACGTATAAAAGAATATCTCACTTAATTAAATGGGATCGCTTTTAATGGATCAAAACACCTATTCTCCGGGATTACATAAATTAATCACACTTCAAGTAGATGAGGTAGATTTGCTAACAAACAGTAATACTTTCATTGATTTTTCAGAAAAGATTATTCAAGATTTTGAACTTGAAAAAGTTGGAATAATTACCCACAATTTTGAAAATAAAAGTTTTACCATTGCTATTTGTTTAAAAGAATCTCATATTTGTATTCATACTTGGCCTGAATTTAGGCAGCTTACGTTGGATGTTTACTTGTGCAATTATTTACAAGATAACACTCAAAAAGTAAAAAGTATTACCAATGAGTTTGTAACCTTTTTTAAGGCAATTGTTTTAAAAGATTTTGAAATTAATAGATAAATTTGAGTATGGATTTTTCTTGCTATCATTGTAATACGGTTACCAAACTTGATGTAAAAATTGAGGTTTCGTATTTTTCCTGCCCAAATTGTGCAACTATTTACAGTAGAAATGATTCTAATGATTTTGTTTTCAAAGAAAGATACAAAAAAGTTGATTATAACAATGCCTTTTCTATTGGCCAAAAAGCAGAATTTCATGGAAGTGTATTTACAATCATTGGTTTTTTGGTTAAAAGCGGTGATTACAATATCAGATGGATTGAATATGTGTTGCAAAATGATAAAAAAGAATTTTTATATCTTTCAGAATCATCTGGAAATTTTATACTCTTAGAACAAATTGAGTTTGAAAAAAAAGTAGGTAATCATCCATTAACCGTTGATTATTTGGATAAAACCTATGATAGATTTGATTATTCCTATCCAAAACTTGATTATGCGGCTGGCTTTTTTGATTTTAATATTTTGAACAATGCAGAATTGATCGAATATATAAATCCACCACTTATTCTATCATTTGAAAAATTTGGACAAGAACAAACCGCGTTTTACGGTAAACATATTTCGAGAAGTGCTATAAAAAAAGCATTCAATACAACCGCAATAACATTAAAATCAGAGATTGGAATGGTTGAACCTTTCTTTATTAATGTTAGAAATTTGGTCTTGACCTTTTGTGCAGTGGGCTTTTTAATCATTATTACCCATTGGTATCTAAATCAGGATAGAATAGAACAGGAGGTTTTAAATAGTTCAATTCCATTTGAAAATTATACTTCAAAAGATTTTGTGAGTCCATCATTTGAGTTAAAAGGGAGTTCAGCACCATTGCAGATCGCGGTTTCGTCTAATGTAGATAATTCATGGGCAAATGTTCAAATAGCTTTAATAAACGAAAATACTAACGAAGAAATTTATGCCTCAAAAGATGTCGAGTATTATCACGGATACACTGATGGCGAAAATTGGGTAGAGGGAAGTACTTCTGAAGATTTTAATATTTGTGGCGTTGGAGCAGGAAAATATCATTTAACGATTACACCGTCAAAAGCGCCAGAGGATTTCTCTAACAGTCTTATTTCAGTTAAAGCAAATTGGAATGTGCCGTCCAATAGAAACATATACATGGTATTTATTTTTATGGCAATTGTTGCCGTCGGAACGTACTATTGGTCCAAATATTTTGAAAATAAAAGATGGGGTGACTATTAAAAATTGAATATGGAGAAAGTATCAAATTTTATCAAAGAAAATTATTTAGCGCTTTTAATTGGTTTGTGTTTCTATGGAATATTTGTTTATTACACAACACAAGGAAATAGACTATGCGACTGTGAGTCAACAGAAAATTATAAACCCACAAATTCAGGACATAGTACTGTAAATCGTTTTTATCATAAATAATAAAAAAAAATAGAATATCATGAATATATCACAACTTGTTATCAACTCATTAGTGTTTTCTGCTGTTGGAATTGCAATACTTTTTATTGCATATTTTATTATTGAAAAAATTACACCAGAAAATACTTGGAAAAAAATTACTCAAGAAAATAATGTTGCTGTTGCCATCGTTTTTGCAGCCTTAATTATTGGAATCTCAATGATTATTAGTGCAGCAATTCATGGGTAATAAATTCTTAAAGTTTGAATATTTATTACTTTTTGCTGTTTTTACCATCGCCACTTGCGGATTAGTTTATGAATTAGTCGCAGGTACCTTGGCGAGTTATTTATTGGGCGATTCGGTAAAACAATTTTCTTTCATCATTGGAGTGTATCTCTTTTCGATGGGAATTGGGTCGTATTTTTCAAAATTTATTACCAAAAATCTACTCAATACTTTTGTGGAAATAGAAATTCTAGTCGGATTAATTGGTGGATTGAGTTCGGTTATTCTTTTTCTATTATTTGAAACCGCTTTTGCCTTTCAATTTATTCTTTATTTGTTAGTTTTCATCACAGGATGTCTTGTCGGATTGGAAATTCCGTTACTGATGAACATTCTTAAAGATAAAGTAGCATTCAAAGATTTGGTTTCCAATGTTTTTACTTTTGACTATATCGGCGCTTTATTAGCATCCATTCTTTTTCCGTTAATTTTAGTTCCAAAACTCGGAATTATAGGAACATCTTTATTCTTCGGAATGATTAATATTTCTATTGCTATTGTACTTTGTTATTTATTAAAATCAGAATTAAAAAAGGTAAAATTACTTCGAGCAAAAGCCATTTTTTCTTTTCTAGTTTTATTGGTTACTTTCTTTTTCTCCGAAAATATCCTGTCCTATTCTGAAGGTAAATTGTATGGAGAGAACATCATTTATACCAATTCAACTCAATACCAACGTATCGTTTTAACCCACAATAAAAGCGATTACCGATTATACTTAAACAACAATCTCCAATTCAGTTCTGCCGACGAGTATCGCTATCACGAAGCTTTGGTTCATCCAGCAATGTCAATGGCTAAAAAAGTTGATAATGTACTAGTTCTAGGTGGTGGAGATGGTTTGGCGGTTCGAGAAATTCTAAAATACAAAGATGTAAAAAAAGTCACTTTGGTCGATTTGGATGAAGGAATGACCAAGTTGTTCAAAACCAATCAGGTATTGGTCGATTTCAATAAAAATGCTTTGAATAACTCTAAAGTTACAGTGTATAACAAAGACGCTTACATTTGGGCAAAAGAAACGAAAGAGAAATTTGATGTCGTAATTATTGATTTTCCTGATCCTTCCAATTATAGTTTGGGTAAATTGTATTCGTTGAATTTTTACAGCACAATGCAACAACTACTTTCGCCTGATGCTGTTGTGGTAATTCAAACGACTTCGCCCTATTTCGCTCCAAAATCATTTTGGTGTATCAACAAGACTGTGATGCAAGTTTTTCCTCAAATTGATGCTTATCATGCTTATGTTCCATCGTTTGGCGAATGGGGTTTTACTATTGCAATAAATGGTTTTGGAACCAATTTTAACAAAGTCAATAGAACTGTTGACGGATTGCGTTTTTACAATTATCAGTTTGAAAAATTCAATTATTTTTCCAATGATATGATTTCAAAAGACATTAAAATTAATCGATTAGATAACCAAGTTTTAGTACGCTATTTCGATGAAGAATGGGGAAAATTATAGTAGTTCGAGAAGGAATTTCTTTAAGTTTTTAGGAGCAACTTTACTGATTGTTCCGCTTCTCGATGCTTGTAAAGAAAAAGTAATTTCGCTTTTAATTCGGCTATCAGGAACCAATCATATTTTAGGACATAAACTTCGAGTTAAGAATTTTCCAAAACCATCTAAGCAAATTTCTATTCCGTATTTAATTATTGGTGGCGGAATAACAGGTTTGTCTGCTGCAAGACAGCTTTCTAAAAAAGGAATTTCCGAATTTTTGTTGGTCGAATTAGAAAATAATTTGGGTGGAAATTCTTCCAATGGTGAAAATCAGTATTCGAAATTTCCTCTTGGCGCACATTATTTGCCTTTGCCAAACCAGGAAGATAAAGAGTTACTCCAATTTCTCGAAGAAGAAAAAATTATTTTAGGTTATGATGAAAAAGGTTTTCCAAAATTTGATGAAACGCAACTAACGTTTTCACCAGACGAACGATTATTTTACAAAAACAATTGGCAAGAAGGAATTGTTCCAAAAGTTGGAAATTCAGCAGAGGAAGACGCAGAATTACTTCGATTTTTTTCGATGATGGATGATTTTAGAACCAAAAAAGATGACTTTGGTTTGTATTGGTTCAATATTCCGATGGCTTTATCTTCTCAAAATGATGCCGTTAAAAGTTTGGATAAACTAACTATGAAAGAATGGTTAGAGCAACAAAATTTTAAATCAAATCCGCTTTTGGTTTATGTAGATTATTGTTGCAGAGATGATTTTGGTTTAGGAATTGAATTCGTTTCTGCTTATGCCGGAATTCATTATTTTGCTGCGAGAAAACAAAACAGTACGCAAGATAAAAATGATAACGTTTTAACTTGGCCTGAAGGTAATGCAAGACTTACGCATCATTTAAAAAAATATTCCAAAGGAAAAACACTGCAAAATCATTTGGTTTACGAAGTGAAAACCGAAAATGGTAAAGCAGTAGCCTTGGTTTTTGATGATAAAACAAAAACTTCTATTGAGATTATTGCCGATAAAATTATTATGGCAACACCGCAATTTGTAAATCAATATTTGTTTAAAGACAGAAAAGAATTAACCAAAGATTTTCATTATGCGCCTTGGCTTTTGGCAACATTAGTAGTTTCTGATTTAACCGATAATTTTAGTTTTCCATTGTGCTGGGATAATGTGGCTCATGGCTCGAAAGGATTGGGTTATATTTTCGATCAACACCAGTCGTTGCAACAAATTCAGGATAAAAAAGTGATTACGTATTATTTTAGTTTTTCATCATCAGATTGTGGAAAAAGCAGGAGAGATATTTATAAAAAGCCAAAAGAATATTGGAAAAATTTAGTGTTTGAAGATTTAAAAATTTCACACCCAAATATTGAAGAAGTGACAGAAAGTATAGATATTCATCTTTTAGGACATGGCATGATTAGCCCAAAAAAGGGATTTTTATTTGGCGAAAGTAAACAAAAAGCAATGCAATCTATTGATTACAAAATCTATTTTGCACATTCCGATTTATCGGGAATATCTATTTTTGAAGAAGCATTTCATCAAGGAGTTAATGTTGTAAACAAAATAATCTAAATGGTACAACCTTGGATACATAAAGCCAAAACGGATGGTGTTTTTATACTTGCTCCTTCATTTATTGTTTTAGCGATTGTTTTGTTATTTCAAAATTGGTTAATTGAAATCGAAGAAAGTTATTCGTTTTATACTTGGCTGTTTTTAATTGTTTTTATTGATGTGGCTCATGTTTATTCCACATTATTTAAAACCTATTTTGTTGTTTCAGAATTTCAAAGAAGAAAACAATTGTACATTGGATTGCCTATTTTTTGCTTTTTAATTGGGTTCATTTTATTTTTATTTGGTAGTCAGGTATTTTGGTCGGTATTGTCTTATGTGGCTGTTTTTCATTTTATTCGTCAGCAATATGGTTTTATGCGTTTGTACTCTAGAAATGAAGATAAAACCTTTGCCTGGATTGACAATTTAATCATTTATTCTGCTACAATTTATCCCATGTTGTATTGGTTTTTATCTGCAAAACGAAAGTTCAATTGGTTTGTAGAAAATGAATTTATTAAATATGAAAACCCAATATTGTTAAAAATTCTTACATGGATTTATTTTACAATAGTATTATTTTACTTCGTTAGAACCGTTTATGTTTCAGTAAAATCATACTATTTTAATATTCCAAAAAATGCTATTATTATAGGCACTATGCTTTCTTGGTATTATGGAATTGTTTACTTTAATAACGATTTAGTTTTTACATTATTAAACGTTGTCTCTCATGGAATTCCCTATATGGCTTTGATTTATTTGAACGAAATTGAGAAAAAAACTAATGAAGATTTAGGATTTTTAAGCATACTAAAGCAATATAAAGGTGTATTTATTTTTGTAATAATTCTATTGATTATAGCTTTTTCAGAAGAATTTTTATGGGAGATTTTAGTTTGGAACGAACAATTTTCAATGACAACGTTTGATTTTTCAAATTGGCAATTTATACTCGTTCCTTTGTTAACCATTCCCCAGTTTACGCATTATTTATTGGATGGATTTATTTGGAAGTCAAAAAAATAATCATTTTACAACCCCAAAACTATTCTCGCCTTCGGCAAAATCCTTTCCACAAACTTTGTATAAGTAATGGTTGAAGGGTGCAGACCATCTGATGCAACCAAATTTGGCTGTTGCAAACCCAATCTTGTAATATCGGTAATGTTGATAAAAGTTATATTGTTAGCAAGACAGTAGTTTTGAGCAAATGCGTTATAATTATCTAATTGACTTGAAATAGATGCATTTCCATTTCCAAAAGGCGTATACGCATAATCTGGAATCGATACAACAATGACATTGTTTTTATCGCCTTTGGCTTTTTGAATGGCAATACTTACTAACTCCGGGAATTCTTGTTCATACACACTAAACGGTTTGTTTTGATACTGATTATTGACCCCAATTAAAAGTGTAACCAAATCAAAATCGTTTGTTGGATTTTGAGTGGCTATAGCCGTTTTTAAATTGGTAGTGGTCCAACCGGTTTGCGCAATAACTTGGGTTTGAAACGTGTCGTTTGCAGTAATGTGTTTTTTTATACTATCCTGCAATTGTATAGGAAAGCGACAGGTTTGGCATACACTTTCTCCAATAGTGTAACTGTCTCCTAAAGCAAGGTATTTATAATTTTTAGGATGAATGATTTCAGTATATGAATCGTTCTCTGAGCTACAACTCACCACCAATAAAGCAAAAAGGATAAAACCTACTTTAAATAAAACTTTCATAGTTAAGCTAATGCTAAGCTAGCTTGGATTTTTTCTTCAATGGCATCCCAAAGTCCAATTCTTTTTTCGAGTGCTAAAATCGAAACTTCTTCAACATCATTCCACTTTTGAATATCGTCTTGACAAAGTTCGGTAATCATTTGCATCGCCATTGGACCGTGTTCATCCGCATCCAATTCGATGTGTCTTTCAAAATAATAAATTAGTTTTGATAAATCGGTCTCTGGAAAGTTTTGCTGGAAATTTTTCAAAATTTCGGTAAACATATTCGGAATTAAATCTTCTCTTCCAAACGTGAAACAAGCAGCAATCTTATGGGTTTTACCTTCTTCGATAACACGGAAAGTAAAGTCTAGGAATGCTTTTATTTTAGGGTGTAAACTACTTTGTTTAATGGCAATAAAAACATTTTTCGTATCAATTACATTTTTAAGAAAAGCATCAACTTCGTCTGTGTTTGCACCACAATAGTTCATGGCATCCACATACATTTCAAAATGACTTAGACGTTTTCCGTCCAGTGTCAAATCGCTTTCCTCTGCCAACACAATTTCGTTTATTAAGTACCTTGTTTCCGGATTTGATGAGGCAAACCAGGGTGTTGTCGTGCAGGTCAACTTACTTTGTAATGCTTTCAATAATGACATAAAATCCCATACGGCATAGACATGACATTCTAAAAACTGATGTAAATCTTCGATGGTTTTTACTTTTTCGTAAAGCGGATGTTTCAGTAAGGTTTCTTTTTGAGACTGAATTTTTGAGTTGATTTCAGTTATGTTCATAGCGCTATTGATTGTTGAACAAATGTAAAAATGCTTCTCCAAATAGAGAAGCATTTTATAGCATTTTTATCTATTGTTTAATCTTATTTAAAAGCAGGAATTCCTGTAATGTCAGCACCGGTAATTAATAAGTGAATATCGTGAGTTCCTTCATACGTTATCACGCTTTCCAAATTCATACTGTGACGCATAATAGAATATTCGCCAGTAATTCCCATTCCGCCAAGTATTTGTCTTGCTTCACGGGCAATGTGAATGGCCATTTCAACATTATTTCTTTTTGCCATTGAGATTTGAGCGGTTGTCGCTTTTCCTTCGTTACGCAAAACGCCTAACCTCCAAGTTAACAATTGTGCTTTAGTGATTTCCGTAATCATTTCAGCTAATTTCTTTTGTTGCAATTGAAAACTTGCAATGGGTTTATCAAACTGAATTCGTTCTTTCGCATAACGCAACGCTGTGTCATAACAATCCATCGCTGCACCTATCGCACCCCAAGCGATCCCGTAACGCGCCGAATCCAAACATTGCATTGGTGCGCCTAATCCTGATTTTCCTGGCATCAAATTTTCTTTGGGAACTTTCACGTTATTAAAAACTAATTCTCCTGTAGATGAAGCACGAAGCGACCATTTATTATGGGTTTCAGGAGTAGTAAATCCTTCCATGCCTCTTTCTACAATCAATCCGTGAATTCTTCCTTCTTCATTTTTTGCCCAAACTACTGCAATATCAGCAAAAGGGGCATTCGAAATCCACATTTTAGCACCATTCAACAAATAATGGTCACCCATATCTTTATAGTTTGTAGTCATTCCGCCTGGATTAGAGCCATGATCGGGTTCGGTCAAACCAAAACATCCCATAAACTCACCTGTGGATAGCTTTGGCAAGTATTTTTTGCGTTGTTCTTCGGTTCCGAATTTCCAAATAGGATACATCACCAAAGACGATTGTACTGATGACGTAGAACGCACACCCGAGTCTCCTCTTTCAATTTCTTGCATGATCAAACCATAAGCTATTTGGTCTAAGCCAGCGCCGCCATATTCTACTGGAATATAAGGGCCAAATCCACCAATTTCTCCCAAACCTTTTATGATTTGTTTCGGAAATTCGGCACGTTGTGCATAGTCTTCAATGATTGGAGAAACTTCACGTTTTACCCAAGCGCGGGCAGAATCACGCACTAATTTGTGTTCTTCGGTTAGCAAATCATCCAACAAATAATAATCTGGAGCTTGAAATAAATCTGGTTTCATAAGAATGTATATTGTATCATGTAAACTGTATAGTGTTTTTACGAAAACGTTTGCAAAGTTATGAAAACAAATTTGAGATTTTGTTCAACAATTGTTATTTTTTGGAGCTGATTCCAGCTATCCGTTCCAATCTTTTTATTGCTTTTCACCTTTTTTTCACCTTTCAAGAAAATTTTATAAAAGCAATAAAAAGGATTTCCGCTGCTATCTGGGCTAGGGTTGTTAAAACTACCTCCCCAGTTTTTTGAACTCTTCGTTTTTTGAAATAAGAAAACCCATTGTTTCTAGCGGGTTTCCGTTTTTCATTATCTCCCTGTAAGTTATGCCATTTTCACAATACGCCATAAACAAATCAAGTTCCTCAGGTTTAAGATTTAGTTTGATATAGAAAAATTCTTTTAGGTCAAAAATAGAGAGAGCATATTCTTTAAAAGAAGCAAATTTTGGTGTTCCTTCTTTGTCTTTCTTTTTGTTTGACTTGAATATTTTCTTAAAAAGTCCAACAAAATCAACACCATAAGGCATTTCTCCTGTGTAAACACCTAGAACTTTTGGACTGTTTTCAAATTTTGCAATTTTGGCCATTCTTATTTCTTCGGGCGAAACTTTAATGCTAATTTTTTCTACTTTATTAATAGTAACTTCGTCAAGTTCAATAGGTTTTTTGCTTAAATTTATAATAAACTTTTCAAGTTTAAAATCCTCTTTAGTAAGTGAGATTTTAATGTCATAATAATCATTAGATAATACAAAAAGTTCATCGCCAACTTTCGCTTCAATACTAAAGTTCCCTTGGCTGTCAGTTGTGCTACTTTTTTTGGAGATGAGGTTAACCACATCGATTTTCTCCAAAGCTATTTCGTTACAAACTACTGTGCCATTGATGGTTTTCTGTGGCTGAGCAAAACAGTACAAAAAAGTGAAAAGTAAAAAGGATAAAAGTAGTTTTAGTTTCAAGTGAAATCAGTTTTAGGTTATGCCGACCTAAAAGTATCCTATTCAAGTAATGCTAAATGGTAAAGGATTGTTAATTGTGATTTCTTTTACATTTTCAAATAAAAGTCCTGACATAAAGCAATATACTCTTTGGTATACTGATGTCGAGAGGTTTCGATAATGAGTAAATCAGTAACTATTTTTTCCTTTTTTGAATGTGAAAAAGCTAAAAGACTGCGCTTTATTTCAGAAGTCGGAGTGCCTTTTACATGCGTTACCTTTATAGGATATAGTTCGGCTTCCGCACATAAATCAATAAATTTTTCTTCTTCTTTAAACGGAATGATAACACCAAAAATTCCATTTTCAGAAAGTAAAAGTGATGCCGCCTCTACCAAATCGTTAAAAGGCAAAGCGTCTTGAAAACGCGCCAAATCTCTCTGGGAATTATCGGTTTTATAATTTTCGGAAAAAAACGGAGGGTTTGAAATGATCAAATCGTATACTTGATCTTCCATTTCTTCAACAAATTCATCCAAAGCGGCGTGATAGCAGTAAAGACGGTCGTTCCAAGGTGAATTCTCAAAATTTTCGACGCATTGTTCAAAGGCATTTTCGTCAATTTCAATAGCGTCGATTTGTTCAGCATTACTGCGTTGTGCCAACATCAAAGACAAAACACCAGTTCCAGCACCAATATCCAAAACCGAAAAAGGTCCCGAAGCTTCGGGATTATCAATTGGACACCAAGCACCAAGTAAAACACTATCAGTACCAATTTTCATGGCACAACGGTCTTGGTTGACGTTAAATTGTTTGAATGAAAATTGAATCAAAATTCCAATAATTAAAATTCCAAATTCCAATAATTTGAAACCAGGATTAGTTAGATGTTTTTGAAATTATAGTTGAAAGTATCTTTCTTAATTCCTCAACTTCATAAATTAAATTTTCAGAAAGAACTAGAAACTCAGGGTTTAACTCGTGTAGTAATCGAAGCCAATATTTTGATTCTTTCGCTTCTTTTCTTGCAATTTTCAATCGAAAAGTTAAGTCTTTATCTCCAAGCTTTTCATTTGCTTCTATATAATTAGCCCCAACCGAACCTGATGATCGGATTAATTGTTTTCCGTCTTCAATATTTGAAATAGTTTTTGGCAATTTTTGGACATAAAGCCGACATTCTTTGGCAAACAAATAAGTTCTATCTTCTAAATCATATGGTCTTTCCATAAAATTGGAATTAGGAATTTTAATTATTGGAATTTCACTAAAGATACATTTCAACAAGCCCTTTTGGCAAATCCATAATCACCTTTTTATTCTTTCGGTCTATTTCGACTAAGAAATGGTCAATCATCGGGATAAGTAGTTCGACAT
>NZ_JBKCVI010000133.1:0-14354 GCF_046317795.1 Flavobacterium sp.
GTATTATAGATATCATCAATAGATTTAACCAAATGGTAACGTTTCAAATTTTTGATATTAGAGGAAAATCTGAGTTTCCCGATATAAAAAAATTTGACATCTATATTTCTACTGGCGGACCAGGAAATCCTTTGGAAGGAGACGGAAATTGGGATTTAAAATACTATGATTTTATAGATGAATTATGGAATTGGAACAAAGAACAAAAAGTAAAAAAGCACGTTTTGTTTATTTGTCATTCTTTTCAAATGGCTTGTCATCACTTTGGATTAGCGCAAATTACGAAACGAAAATCAACTTCTTTTGGCGTAATGACCGTTCATAAAACGGAAGCTGGTATGAACGATCCCATTTTAGAAGGTTTAGAAAATCCTTTCTACGCTATTGATAGTCGAGATTATCAAGTAGTACAACCTAAATTAAGTATTTTTAGTAAAAAAGGAGCCATGATTATTTCGTTAGAAAAAATTAGAACGCATAGAGAATATGAACGAGCCATCATGGGAGTTCGTTTTTCAGATGAATTTGTCGGTTTGCAATTCCATCCCGAAGCTGATCCTGTAAGTTTTATAACCAATTTAAAAAGTGCTGAAAGAAGAGAAAAAATTATTGAGATGAAAGGCAAACTAAAGTTTCGTGATATGTTAGAAGATTTATTGGATGAAGATAAAATCTATAAAACAAACGAAACTATTATTCCAAATTTCCTTCGAAATGCAATTAATGATTTGATGAAACATAGAAAAACAATGTCGAATTAGTATTAAGTACTAAGTATTAAGTATCAAGACATTTGATCTTAACAGTCATCTTTATCGTATTACTTATAATTAATCAATCTTAATACTTAATACTTCCGTCTTAATACTTTTAATATGAATTCCAAATACCGCCAACTTTTCAACCATAATTTCACAGTAGAAAAGTACAATGCTTTCATTGATGATATTAATGCTGATTTTGATTATCAAGTAACCTTCCGAATTGGTGAAACACCCTTTTTTATTACCAATGAATTGAAAGCACAATTGCTTGAAGGTTGTCAGCAAGTCATTGATTTTATTAAGAGAGATGATTTTAAATCGCTTACTGATAGAGCATTGGAACTGAACAGAAAAGTGCCAAATGAAGACCAACACACCACTTTTTTAGCTATCGATTTTGGGATTTGTGAAGAAGACGGAGAAATTGTTCCCAAACTTATCGAAGTACAAGGTTTTCCCTCATTATTCAATTTTCAATATCATTTATCTCAAAAGTTTGTAAGCCACTACCCTTTTCTTTCCGAGCTAACACCTTTTTTAAATGGTTTAACCCCCACAAGTTATTTAAAACTAATTGAGGAAGTGATTTGCAATGATTTTCCAAAAGAACATGTAATACTTCTGGAAATTGAACCCGAAAAGCAAAACACAAAAATTGATTTTTATTACTGTCATAGCGACATTGGAATTCCTATTGTTTGTGTAACGGAATTGTATCAAAAAGGAAAACAACTGTTTTATAAGAATGAAAAAGGAGTTGAAATTCAAGTAAAACTAATTTACAATCGTGTCATTTTTGATGAATTGGATTTGCGAACCGATTTGCAATTAAACTTTGATTTTTCTTCAGATATTGATGTAGAATGGGCTGGACATCCCAACTGGTTTTTTAGAATTAGTAAATTCATTTTACCTTATTTTAAAGGAAAATATTTTATAGAAACCACACTCCTATCCGATTTAAAGGAAATTCCAACTGATTTGGAGAATTATGTCTTGAAACCATTATTTTCTTTCTCTGGAAGTGGTGTTATTTTCCACGTAAAACTAGAAGATATCGATGCCGTGACCGAAAAAGATTTATACATTCTTCAGAAAAAAGTGCACTACAAACCCATTATTCAAAGCCCAGATGGTTTGGTAAAAGCCGAAGTTCGATTGCTTGCCGTTTGGAAAAAAGATGCTCCATCTCCTACTCTAGTCACCAATCTTGTTCGTTTAAGTCGTGGTGAAATGATTGGCGTAAAATTCAATAAAGATAAAGATTGGGTTGGCGGAACGGTTGGGATGTTTGAGAAGTAATTTGATCTATTATCATTTTAAATGCAAACTTGTCATTTCGACGAAGGAGAAATCACATCAAGCAATAAAGATTATGTAATTTGTTTAATTTGTTTGCTTTCACACTAGTCTCATTTGTCGAAATGACAACTTAAAAATATATTTTTTTTATTTCCAAAAAACTTTTCTCTGTCGTAATCAATTGCTCAATAATTTCTTTTCGTAATTCTTCCAAATCCTCATAATGTAAATACTTAGCCCAAGCGGCTTCAGTAACTATTTCTTTAATGGTTCTAATGATTTTAGCGGTGTCTTTAGCATTTCTTAAAACCACTTTATCATCGTTTTCTAATGATTGTTTATGGTAAAAATTCACTTCTTGCGTCTTTATATTAGCTTTGATATAAAAGAGTTTTGAAGTATCATCGTTGGAATAAAAATCAGTCCAATTAGCAAAAGCAACTGTAGTATTTTGATTTTTAAAATCCGCTAAAGGAATCAATCTCCAATGACAATTAGAAACTCTTCCCCAATGATTGGAAATACGATACAATCCTTCAGCAGTAAAAATATAGTGACTACCAGATTGACTAGTGTAGTTTACTTTTAATTCTTTGATTGCATCAAAAAGAACTTCTTTCCAAATACAAAAGGTATGGGAATGGAAGTTGAGTTTTGTGTAGGTTTTCATTAAAAAAATATAATGATAATAATTAATCTTTTATTTTCTCAAAAACTACAATTAAGGTTTGATCACCACTTTTGACTTTTACTTTTACTAATTTGTCACTGGTAGCAGTTTCAAGTATTTCTCCATAAACTTTATGCCCAATCAAAGAATTATAAGCTTCAATATTTGACTCTTCAATTGTCAGTTCATAATTACAGTCAGAAATGAAATTTAATTTTGACTTAACAAAATATTTTCCATTATCAACTTTTTCAAAAACATAATCCTTTGTAAATTCAATTGAATAACCTTCTGTGATTTTTATATCTGTTTCTTTATTTAGAAAAATTCCTTTTTTTAAATAATCACAATTGGTTTTACTATCTTGATTTATAAGCCAATGAATGCTCTCTTGAGCTAAACAATTTAATGGCAAGAAAAAAAATAGAGAGGTAATTAAAATTAATTTCATTTAAATATTTTTTAAAACCGCAAATTCACAAATTAAAGTCAATTTAATAAAACCATTAAGATATTAAGTATCATTAAGATTGTTGCGCTTAATTTTCTTTTTCTCTTAATGGTTTCAATACAAAAACAATAAATTTTATTGTATAGTATAATTAGTGTAAATTAATAATTCGCGAATTTGCTGTTGACTTTTTTAATGCAATTTATTAACGGCTTGTTGCTGAGCAACCGTAGCAAAATCTCGTATTAATCGTTCGGCATAATCATCTAATAATTCACGAACTCTGGCATGATTATCACTTTTTACAATCAATCCAGCATGGTATTCCAACGGTACAAGGAAACACACTTCACTATCATTAAACCCAGATAAATCGGGATGTTCAAACTTGGATAGGGTTAATACAATTCCGGCAAATTCTTTTTTAATAGTTGGTAGTTTATATTCTTTTTCTTTCACTAAAGCATCTTCAATTTTTGCCCATTCACCCCAAAGATTGACACCAGATGCCGCTTCCACCATTTCGGCAAGATGTGCACCACCAACCCGAGAAGCGGTTTCAAGAAAATATATTTTTCCGTCATCATTGCATTTGATAAACTCAGTATGATTAGCACCATGTTGCATTCCAAAAGCTTTCATCACTTGTTCATTCATTTTTTTGATAGCTTTGTCATCCGCTGAATTGTATGGAATATTGGCACTTCTAAAAATTCCGCCACCTTGTGAAATCTCCATAGGTGTGGCTAAATATTGGGATGTTATAGAAAACAGCGTTTTTCCTTGCCAATTTAATCCATCACAATGAAATACTGCTCCTGGTTTGAATTGCTCTACTAAATATTTTATTCTATTTTCGTTACCCAATTCATGAATTTTCCGCCATAATTCTTCCTTTGAATGCACTTTCATAATTCCAGATGCCGAAGCTTCCGAACGGGGTTTTAAGACCCAAGGTGGCGAAACAGTATCGGCATATTCATTGATTTCGTCATCATTAAACAATGGACTAAAAGCAGGTATCGAAATTCCCGCATCTTTGGCACGCATTCGCATTGCCAATTTGTCTCGAAAATACCTTCCTGTGGTTTGTCCCATTCCAGGCATTCTGAGATTTTCCCTTAAATAGGCAGCTTTTTCAACGTCAAAATCATCCAAAGCTACGATACCATCAATCTTTCTTTCGCGCATTAATCCGGCGACACCAACTAATAAATCATCCAAATTCCAATCAATATCTTGACCCGGCATAAAAAATATTTCATCAATATAATCAAAGGCCCAAGGTTTTTCCCTTAGTTTTTCTGAAGTAATGAGATACACTCGGTTGCCTTGTTTTTTTAAGTTGATTAAAAAATCATTCCCTTTAAAATAATTGGAAATACAAATGAAGTTTTTGGTTGGATTATCCATATGCTATAGATTTTCAATAAATTTTGTAATTAGATGCACCCCATAGCCAGTAGCGTGCTTGGTTTTTGCAAATTCATCATCGCCAAAAGCCACTCCGGCAATGTCTAAATGTGCCCAAGATTGATGTTCATCAGTAAAGAATTCTAAAAATTTAGCAGCCGAAATGGCCCCAGCAACTGGTTTTCCAGAATAATTTTTTACATCGGCAATTTCACTTTCAATATCAGATTTATAAGCATCCCAAAGTGGTAATTGCCAGAGCCGTTCTCCTATTGCATCTCCTGATTGTTGCAGTTTTTTTGACAAATCTTCGTTATTCGTAAACAAAGCGGCACATTCATAGCCAAAAGTTCCCACAGCACTGCCTGTCAAAGTTGCCAAATCAATCACAGTTTCAGGTTTGTAGTTTTTAATTAAATAGGACAAACCATCCGCCAAAATCAATCTTCCTTCGGCATCGGTGTCAATAATTTCAATGGAATGTCCGGCATAACTTTGAATGACGTCACTTGGCAGAAACGAATGTGCATCTACTGAATTTTCGCAAGCAGGAACAATTGCGGTCACTCGATACGGTAATTTCAAATCGGCAATGAGTTGCATCGAACCTAAAACTGCCGCTGCACCTGCCATATCGCATTTCATTTGGACCATACCTGCGGTTTTAATATTCAAGCCACCAGTATCAAATGTAATTCCTTTGCCAACCAAACCTATATGTTTTTTGGCACTGGTTGGCTGATATTCCATGATGATGAATTGAGGTTCATTAGCACTTCCTTTTCCAACAGCAAGGAAAGAATGCAAACCAACTTCTGTAGCTTTTTTTCGATCAAAAACAGTTACTTCAAACCCGTATTTCTTTCCAGTTTCAAGCGCCCAATTGGCTAAGTATTTTGGATTGACTTTATTGGGCGGTAAATCGACTAAAGCCATAGTTTCCAATTGCGCATTGGCAATTTTAATGCCTTTTTCAAAAGTATCTTTACAATCATTTTTTGAAATATATTGTAACACAAAGTCTTTATGTAAAAAAGGATGTTTTTCTGTTTTTTTATAATGACCCAAATTGTATGTTCCTAAAAACAATCCAGAAACTGCTGCTTCTATAAGAGTACTGTCGAATTTTTCGATTATTATAAGTGTTACATTTTTTCCTAAAATATCAGATTGCTTTGCTGCTATTCTTCTGAAAATTGTCTTAACAGATTTATAATCGGTTTCTTTTCCTAACCCAATAAAAAGATGAGTGCAATCAAATTTTTCATATATATAATGCGTGTCTTTCTTTCCACAAAAAACATTGGAAGTTACTGATGCCAAATGGAATTCAATAGGAATAATGCTCTTTTCATAGGTTTCAAAAACGGGAATTAAAATGGTTCCTGTGTAGTCGTCAAGATTTTGTAATTGTTTAATTTTCATTACTAATAATTTTAAACTTTAATATGAGACCAATTTTCGCCACTTTTTATTCTGCTAATTTGCATTTCGCTTACGCCAAACTGTTTGGCAATCATTTTCAATCGCGTTGTACGATTGGGTTTTGCTAATAGCTTTTTGATATGAATCACCTTTGTAACAGTTAGTTTCCTGCCATCAGATTTTATATTGTGTTGAATTAATTTTTCGAAAGCTTTTTTAACATGCGGACTGTTTTTACTATGTTCCAACATTTGCTCTTTTGTTGCCCATTTTAAATTAGTGTAATCGTCATTATCTCTTTTGTAGTCAAGATGTAAAACATAAGTCTGATCATCTGATGTTTTTGGAATAAAATGCTCTGCAACTAATTTAGAAATAAAATAGTGTTTGTTATAGATTTTTCCGTCTTTATAAAAAATTTTGTATTTCAAAAGCCGATAACCATCTGCCGTACCTCCTTTTAACTCTCTAGCAAAATTGATGTCATTTATAAAACTAATAATGCGTCCTTTATTTGATACAGCATAACGTAATTTTAATTGATGTTCCAATGTTATTTCTTTGAATTCTTCATTGTCATATAACCTAATAGGAATCATATTTGCTAATTTCATAATATTTTTTAATATGTTATTCGTTTTTTGTGCTAAAATACAACCATTCAATCGCTTTCGGAAATTCATCACTCCAATAGCGTTCGTTGTGTTTTCCTTCCATATTGATACTTAGATGAATTTTCATTTTATCAACAAACCCCTCTTTTTTTAATAAACGTTTTTTGAAATTCTTAGCATGATCAATCATGGTTGCACTTTCATCGCCACCAGCGTAAAGATAAATCCGAGTTTCCTGTGGTTCATCCATATCGAGAAAAGACAGTTTTATTTTTGGAACAACCCATAATGAAGGCGAAAAAATCATTAATTTTCCAAAAACTTCCGGATACATAATCCCCGAAAATATACTCACTAATCCTCCCATAGAACTACCACCCACTCCAGTATGTTCTCTATTGGGTTTTGTTCTAAATTTGTTATCAACAAATGGTTTTAGTGTTTCTGTCAAAAAACGGATGTATTTTTTCCCTTGTCCGTTGCCCAATACCGTATTGCCTACATTGTATTCTTTAATTCTTTCTTTTTCGGCGTGTTCCACAGCAATTACAATAATATTTCCAATTTTATACTCAGCCATTACAGCTAGTTTTTTATCAATTTCCCAATTGCCATACTTGGCTTTTTCATTAAATAAATTCTGAGCATCTTGAAGGTATAAAACAGGATAATGTTCCGTTGATGTGTCGTAGTCATGAGGAAGTAATGCCCAAACTCTGCGTGTTTTATTTAGTTGTGGTATTTCAAATTCTTCTGAAATGAGATGTACTTGTGGCAAAAACTTGGATTTGAAAGGCAACCAATTGTGCCGCCATTTGGCAACATGTTCTTTGCGTACACCATTTTTTTGTTTACAAGAACGATTTTCAGTTCGGTTTCCAAATTTATCTATTTCAACTTCACTCCAGTCACCACGGGTAAACTTGTATAATAATTCATCTGGATAGGTAAAATCATTTTCAAATTTGAAATGATACAAACCTTGACCTACTCTTTCTAATTCAAATTTTTTATCTTGAGTGACCCAATTATTAAAGTTACCCGAAATGTACACTGGTCGTTCATCATCCTCGTCAGTGGTTAAAATAATATTGAGTTGGGGTTCAATTATATTCTTTATTTCTAAATTTTCTACTGCATTTTCTTCTGCTGTGCGCATGCTTTTTACTCATTTTACATAAAAGGTAAATATAATTTATTTACGGTTGCGAACAAAGTAATTCTCAAAAATTTGCAGATAATTGGTAATGGCTAATTTTTTTTGAAAAATTATAATTTTAAACGAAATAAAATTAAAAAAACCTAACAGATTTGGCTGTTAGGTTTATGGGTACGTTTAAAATAGTACTCAATCTTCTTCTTGTTCTTCTGTGGTCACACTATTTATTGTATCTGTTGCGTTTGCTCTTATTTCCGTATGACGAACTTCGCCACCCGTTGTACCTACTTGTTGTGCTAGAAAAACACCAACGGCAGCAGTGACAAGTGCTACATAAGAAATCAATTTGGCTTTGGTATGATTTTTAAAATTGGTGTACAATCCTAGTAATGAAACCACACCAAGCACATACAAAACCAAAGCCAATTTCTCAGCAATTTCTTCATGTTCGTGAATAATTTGTTTTCCAATGTTTGGCATATCTTCCACAGCTTCTTCAGCACCTTCGCCTGTTCCCATACTGAAAGCAGCAAAGATTGCGGCAATTATAAATAATGCATAGGAGACATTCTTGACCGTATTATTTTTTAAAACTATTCCAGCCAATAAAATTCCAAAGCCAAAAATTGTTCCAATAATTGGAAAATGGTTGACTACTAAATGTAAATGTGCGTCAGTCATAATATAAATGTTTAAATATCAATCAAAGTTAACCTTAATAAATTGGTAAGAACATGATAAATATCATTATTTTTGAAATCCTAGGATTACTTTTGTTCCTTCGTTTTCTTTACTCTCAATTTGTAATTCAATTTGAAGTAAAAGGCATAATCTTTTTACAATTGATAATCCCAATCCAGTTCCTTTTATCTCGGGATGATCATTGGATTTTGAACGATAAAATTGATCAAATATCTTTTGCAAATCTTCTGCTGTTATCCCTATTCCTGTATCGGTTATTGTGCAAACTAATGTAGCTGTTGTTTCAACTATTTCAAAATGAATAGTGTCTTTTTGTTTCGAATATTTAATAGCATTAGTCAAAATATTATTGACAATAATTGAAAGTAAATAGGAATCGGTATGAACATAATAATCTTTAACAAAATCCAAATTACAATTGAGTTTCTTGTCGCTTATTGTTAATGAATTTCGTGAGATAATATCTAAAAACAAAGCATTTAGTGAAACTTTTTCAATTTTTAAGGTTTGCTTTTGATTTTCAAAACGTGCCAATAAAAGCAATTCATCTACCAAATGATTTAATCGATTTACTTCACTGATGCAAAAATCTATTTTTTCTTTATACTCCTCAGCATTACGGGGTTTACGTATCAGCACTTCTAATGTTCCTTTGATAACTGCTAGTGGCGTTCTTAGTTCGTGTGAAGCATCGGAAGTGAATTGTTTTTCTCGTTCGATAGCGTTTTCTACTCTATCTAATAAGTTATTTATCGTTTTGGATAAGGTAAACAATTCATCTCTGTTTTGTGGTAACGGAATTCTGGATTTTAGATTATCTTTTGTAATAATATTGGAGGTCTCAATAATAGAACTTATGGGTTTTATACTTCTTCCTGCAATAAATCGTGCGATGAAAAACAATATTATAAGAATAAATGGAAAGGAAACTAATAGTATTGTAAATAAATTATTCAAAACCATAGCCGAATCTTCTAATGACATGGCAACAATTAGAAACCCTATGATTTTTGTGCCTTGGTACAACGGAACTTGAATTTGTCGAACGGAAATATTTTCTAGTTTGGTGTCAAAGAGTTCGTTGTTTATTGCATCAGGATTGTATTTCAATAGTTTTTGTTTCAAGTTTGGCGATTTTTCTACCAAAGCGCCTAATTCGTCTACAAATTGAATAAATGCTGGACTGACATCAACTTTATTAAATTGGATTGACTTCCATTGTTCTTCTCGAACCAAAAGCACACAGTTTTCCTTAACTTCAATCTCTTTTAAATGTTTTACCACTTCTGATTGTATGTCAGCATTTACTTTAAGATAAACACTATATCGAACAATAGAGTATATGACAAAAAACACTACAGATATTAATAATGCAGTGGATATTAAATAATTGGAAGCTATTCTGTTTTTAAAAGAAAGTTGTTGCATTGTTTTTAATCATTTGCGATATAACCAACACCACGAATGGTTTTAATATAATCTTCATCGACTTTTAGATTTAATTTTTTTCGCAGCGCATTCATAAAAACATCAATGACACCGGTATCGTATTCAAAATGTATATCCCAAACATCTTGAATAATTTGCGTTCTAGAGCAAACAACTCCTTTGTTTTTGACCAAATAATGCAACAAATCAAATTCCTTTTGGGTTAAAGAAACTTCGATTTTATTTACAGTTACTTGGTGTTTTTGGATATTGATTTCTATGGGACCAAGTGTTAGTAGTTCCAATTCTTTCTTGTCCCTGAGTTGCACTTTTATGCGTTCCAACAACTCGTCAAAACTAAACGGTTTTTTGATGTAATCATTAGCACCGCTTTTCAATCCTTCTACTGTTTCTTGAACTGTGTCTTTGGCAGTTAAAAAGATAATTGGTACTTTATTGTTTTCTTGTCTGATGGTTTTACACAGTTCTAAACCGGTCATCTTAGGCAACATCCAATCCAATAATAATAAATCGAATTTGTCGTTTTGAAAAAGTTTTAATCCTTCTTTGCCGTCTTTTGCCGCTGAAATTATATACCCTTCTTCTTCCAATCCTTGTTTTAAGAATTGTACAATTCCTTCTTCATCTTCCACTATCAATATGTGCTTCATAGGACTTTTTTTTATTGAAAAATAAATTTGAACGCCATTGATGCAATATCTGCCTCTAATGTATCGCTACGAGAATAATGATTGTATCTAAAATCGATATTTTTTAAGCCAAATTTCCAAATATGGGCTTTGGTAAAAATATCAACATAGGAAGCACCAAGACCATATTGATTACTGCTGAATTTTGACAAATCATAATCAGAGGTATAATATTCTTCGGTAGAAAGATGTGTTTCAAAAGGGGCAAAATACTTAGAAGCCGTTTGTGTGTAATAACGATACATAGGATAAACGGTGAATTGATCACTCAATTTAAATGGCACTTCAATATTGGCAGTGTGTGCTGTAATTCCCCAATCATCAGAATAGTATCGGTAATAGGTTCTTACTTTCAATGTTTCGTTTACATAATAATTGAAACGTATTCCAATTGGTACTTTAAATCGAGTGCTAGGTAAACGCTCAACATCATCGGCTAATCTATATACACCTATGTTTTCTGCTGTTTCATATACTGGAATGTATTGTGTTTGTCCTATATAATAATTTGGTTTGTCGGCAAAGTAAATTCTGTGGTATGGAGTTGACAACATGCCTTCTTGTTGTAAAACGTCAAAAAATAACGAAGCTTGCAATTTTTTTGTTAGTATTTGTGAGAAAGAGAAAGACAACGAATAGGAGTTTCTGTTTACAGTTTGCCAAGGTTCAAATTTTGAAGGTAAGTAACTAGTTGAGCTATTTGCACTTTCATCATACACAGTAACACCTGCAAAATAACCAGCATTCAAGAAATTGCTACCATATTTAGAATATTCATGAAGTTCTGTTGGATAAATAGGTCGCCATTGATCTAAATAGGCATTGGCTTTCAAACTTAATTCCGTATTTTTTTCATTAAACAATTTGGCAATACCACCACCAAAACCAATGGATGTGTAATCATACTCATTAGAAAAAGAAACATCAGCATTCCAAATAAAATTTCTACTGTCGGAACTGTGACTATAGTTGGCATTGATGCTCACAAGTTGATCTTCAGCAGATGCCCCAGAAGACGCCAGCCATGGTGTTCCATATGGTTCAGTAACATTCTTGTCATCATCTCCACCACCACCTGATGCTCCACTGCCATTAAAAGGATTAATATTACTTGATGATGCCGAAGTATAGGCAGATATACCAACATCTACCGTCAAAATATCATCGGCATTTAGAGGCATGCTTACAACTATATTGGATGCTAAATCGGTTAATTTTTCAGAACCCATACCACCAGAAACAGCAGAATGTATTCCATCTTGCTTGTAATAACTGATTAAATAGTCAACTTCTGTAGCGTCTAAAACTCTTTTTTTAAACGTAGCAGTAGAATCTTTATCTTGTGCAAAAGAAAAGCAACTTATTAAAATAGCGATTACAATTGAATACTTTTTCATTATATTGTTTTAATTACAACCGCAACCTCCCCCAGTTTTTCCACCATTGGCACCTGCAGCTGCCTCACGATATACTTGAAAAGTAACATCGTATCTTTCTGTATTCTTGGCTGCTAATTTCATTTCGGGATCGTTGATATACTCCTTTTCATATTCTTTTACTGCTGTGCAAGAAGAGAGTAAAGCCAATACTACTAGTAATCCAAATACTTTATTCATGTTGGTATTTTTTTAAATCTATATTTTTTGAAGTTGATACTTTTCCTTCTTCATCTACCATAATGCAACTGATGCCAGGCAACTGATTGACTAAATTCATCCCGGCGTCTTTTCCCATTACAAATACACCAGTTGCCAATGCATCGGCTAGTTCTGTGGTTTTTGCAAATACGCTCACACTTATTAAACCTGTTGCAGGATATCCAGTTCTAGTATCAATAATGTGTGAATATCTTTTTCCATTAAAGGTAACATATTTTTCATAACTACCCGAGGTTTCTACCGCAGTATCTTCAAGGGGAAAGGTAGCAAATATTTTATTCTTGTTCATAGGATTTTTAATACCCACTTTCCATTGTTCGCCATTAGGTTGTTTCCCCCAAGTGCTAATGTCGCCCGAAACATTCACTAAACCGGCAACACATCCATTTGATTGTAACAATGCTTTTATTTTATCGGCTATGTATCCTTGCCCTATTCCTCCCAAACCGAGTTTCATCCCTTCGTCTTTGAGCATTACCGTTAGATTTTCTTTATCGATAATAATTTTTTGATAACCCACTTTGGCTACCGATTGTTGAATGGCTTCTGGCGAAGGCATTTCTTTCATGCTACCATCAAATTTCCATATCCTATCCATGGAAGCATAACTAATATCAAAAGCACCATCTGTGAGTTTGGATATTTTAATGGAACGTTCTATCAATTCTATCAATTCCAATGGAACTGTAACCGCTTTTTTACCCGCAGCTTGATTGATTTGTGACACTGGTGTAGTTGGTATCCAATCAGAGATTAGGTTTTCTATGCGTTTTACTTCGGCAATGGCTTGGTCTTCATACTGATTGGCTTGAATGGTATCTTTGGCAACCACCGTTATTTCAAATGGACTGCCCAGCAAACTCACTTTTCGTTTGTGAATGAGTTGCGCATTGGCACTGAAACCAATGATGAGCAATACTACCAACTGTTTGTTCATGCGTTATTTTATAATGGCTTGTAATTCTGAAATGTATTTTGTTGCCGATTGGTTTTCATACCCTTTCTTGGCGATTACTTTTCCTGTTTTGTCTAACACTACAACTAACGGAAAAAAGCCGTCTTTATTGTATTTCTCTGCCAATGCCAAGTTCTCATTTTTTATATCTTCGGGCAGGGCGTTGCCTTTCTTTTTTGGGAAATCGGCGCGCAACAAAACTAATTTCTCATCAGCATAGGTTTTAAAATCAGCCGATTGCCAAACATTCTTATCTAATTTAATGCATGGCCCACACCAATCAGAACCTGAAAAAACCAATAGTATGTTTTTGTTTTGTTCGGTTGCGGTTGCTTTGGCTTCTTCAAAATTGGTTTTCCATGTTTGTGAGTAAGTTAAACTTGTAATTAATAATGTGATAGTAATAAGTATCTTCTTCATCTTTTTCATTTAAAATGGTAAATATCTAAATGTAAGGAAAACTCAAATTTAGTTTTTTATAAAAGTACAGTAATTCCGAAACCCAAGGAATGACTTTTGTCATATTTAATCAAATTTTAATTTTAGTTTAAGCTAACCTTAATTTTAGGGTAAATTAATATTAAATGTCATTCTACTTAAGCAAATCAAAATTCTATATCATAATTTTGCTATATTCCATTATCGTGAATAAAAATAAAAGAATACAAAAAAATAAATTATGAAATATATAGTAACCATTGTATTAATGACTTTGACAGTTGTTCTAGTAAATGCCCAAACCAAATATAAAAATGTAGGGAAGATTGGAGAATATAAAGCGGACTGGGCATTAGTAACACTTAACAATAAATTAGGATTCATTAATGAAGATGGAAAAGAAGTCGTAAAACCAAGCTATGATAAGATTGGGCTATTTGGTGAATATAAACCAGAATGGGCATTAGTAACACTTAACAATAAATTAGGATTCATTGATGAGCAAGGAAAAGAAGTAGTAAAACCAACCTATGATAAGATTGGGCTTTTTAGTGAATTGAAAGCAGATTGGACTTTAGTGCAAATTGGCAAAAAACTAGGGTTCATTAATGATAAAGGAGAAGAAGTCGTAAAACCAATTTATGACTTAATCGGACAGTTTGATG
>NZ_JBKCVI010000134.1:0-9773 GCF_046317795.1 Flavobacterium sp.
GGGTCGTAATAGGCATTTGCTGTTTGGGGAAGTACCTCGTGCCATTTTTTTTTATCAATTTTTTCATCAATCTTTTCCGTTTTCAATTTAAAATTGTAGGCAGACCAACTATCCATATTTTCAAAAAACAATGATGTATTAATTTTAACTTCTTTATAATCATGTATGCTTTCAGGATAACCTATTTTAAATCCTAAAGCATCAAGTTTTTTTAATGCCTTATTTTTGGTTTCCTCAGTCATCCATTGGTTTTTTGAAAGTCTTACTCTAAATGCTTTTTTTATATTAAGTGCTATATTTTCAATTTTTTCCTTTGATTTTTGATTGAAATATTCTCTGATGTAAAGTTGTCCTAAGATCTCATTATTGCACACAGTAAGTAACTCTTCTTGTCTAGGAGTGTAAATTTTACCTCCAGTGAATACCGATTTTAATTGAACTAAAGCTTCACGAAATTGAAAACTTAGAGCAGCTGTTCTCTTTAATATTATGTATCCTTTTAGTTTATTTTTCCAAACTTCTAAATCTTTGTTTTGAACTAAAGTATTTAATGCAATAAGGTATTTTGGATTTTGAATAATTACACTTTCTGTTTTGATGTTCATGATTTTAAATAGTTTTGACCAATGGATTAGTGGCGTTAACTTTTCGAGTTCAACTAAAGTCATTTTATTATATGCTAAATCTGGATTGTACAAATCTGCCTCAGGCATAAAAGAATTAGCCATTTCTTTTTCAAATTCAAAAACATCATTTGAATTTTTTTCTGCAACTTCTTTTGATTGCCCAATTAATTCAAAAATTGTTTGATTGTATTTTTTATAACTGTTTCGTATTGCATCAAAAATTTCGCCTTCTTCACTATAAACTGAAGGTATCCCTAATGTTAAACCAATTTGGGTTAAAAATAAAGCCATATATTGACTATTTTTATCATCTTGAGTAACATCAATACCTAAAAAACACCCATGTCCTTCATTATATAATGTGGCAACAAGATTAAAAAATTCATCAATGTTTTTAATCTTGTCGATTCTATCAAAATATTTCAATAATGGCTGAATACCTCTAGTTTCAATTTTTACTGTATCTAAGCCACTATTGTAATAATCAGCAAGTTTCTTTTCTGGAGAATTTAGATTAAGATTTTGACTTTGCGCGTTTTTTTTAAGGATTTTTAATAATTTTAAATCAGTTTTTTCACTAATTAATTTTAAAACCACAGATGGATTTTGAGTAGTATCAAGCCAAGTTTTGTTGACATGTAAATAAAAGTCATCGCCTTCACGAATTTCTTGGGCAAACAAGCAAACTGAAGTAGTCGCAAAGAGACAATACGTCAATAATAAAACCTTTTTCATATTTCTGCGTTTATAAATTTATTGCAAAAATACGTGCCACTTGAAATACTAAAATTGTAAAAATGTCAAGTAAGCGTTTTATATCCACATAATATGCGAATCAGCTGTAGTATAAATTTGAGCAAAAAACTGTTTGGGTGTAAGACCTGTAAACGCTTTGAAATCTTTTATTAAATGCGATTGGTCAAAATAATGAACATCATAGGTTAGTTCCGTAATTGTATCTTGAAAAAAATTTTCAGAAGCACATCTAAATCTGATTATTCTCTTGCTTTCAACAGCAGAACGACAGATATATTTTTTAAAATATGTATTTAGCGTTTGTCTGCTTAATTGGTGTTTTTTAGTTATAGCCGCAATATTGAAATTACCCTTTGTTTCAAAAAAATCTTCTACAACATGAACTAAAAACACATGTTTAAAAGGTTTGTATATACTGATTAAATAGGTTTCTAAGGCATCAATTGCTTCTTCTTTATTTGGGATTTTCAAAATTCTCATCAAGGTTTTTTGAATATCATCATAGGGAAAATGAGATACATACCCTTTGTTTACATAGTAGTTTAAATCTTTTGGCAAAAAAGCATTAATTCCTAATGGCTTAAAACTTATACTTAATTCATAAATTTTCCCCGAATAAGTATAATGCATCGGTTTTGAATTGTCAGCAATAAGGAAAGATTCAACTGAATTTGGTTTGCTTTGTTTTGTAATTACTCTATTATTATTAATCACTTCTGTGCTAGTATTAATCGAAAAAGAAAAATTGGGCGAAAGACTAGGAAAGATCAGAAAATCAGATATTTCTGTTTCAGATTGCTCAAGAAAAAAATAGCTACTAATATATTTTTGTAGTAAAGCGTGTTTAGGTTTAAAAATAGAAATATTCATAACTAACTATATTTGTCTTTGTGATTTAAAATTACAATCAAAGTCAGTTTTTCATAAACAAGATTCTTATGTATTTCACTTTTTATTGTCGAATTCAAAATTAGCGATTTTTAAATAATACTTTTTTCTGTATATGTTTTTATTTGCACAGTCTGCGGTACGGTTGCCCCTAACTAACGTATACCCGTTTAAACATTCACCAATCTCAGTTTGGTTTATTCCCCTTTCTATTTCCAAAAATACTATTATTTTATAACAAACGTTGTCAAAGTTCAAAAGGTAGTCAAAGTTGTACGATTGTTGTATCATGATATTCTTTTGATCCTATTGTTATAGTAATTCTTTAAAACTATACTCGATGTTGTGTTCTATTTCAAATTTTTTTAAAAGTGCTATGTATTCGTCTAAAAAAGATTGTTTTGTGTGGTGCTGTTTTTGGTTGTAAATATAATTTATAACGTTTTGAACATGCGATTTTGAATAACTAAATGCACCATAACCCGTTTGCCATTCGAATTTTTCTTTTGTAAAATTGTTTTCATTAATCCATTTGGATGAGTTGGCTTTGATGTCTCTCATTAAATCTGCAATAGATTGAGTAGTATGAAAACCAACTAAAATATGAATATGGTCGGGCATTCCATTGATTGCAATAAGTTTGTGTTTGTTGTTTTGTACAATGCCAGTTATGTATTTATATAAATCGGTTTCCCAAGTATGGGCAATTACCGCATTTCTATATTTAACTGCAAATACAAACTGAAGATGTATTTGGGTGTAACTATTTGCCATATTTTTTCTTTTTGCTGAACTTATGCTCAGTGTTGCCAATGTGTCGCCACGATGTGGCTAGTTTGTTAGTGCTTTTCTTCACCGTGCTTTCGCTCTTCACCGAGCTTTCGCTCTTCACCGAGCTTTCGCTCAGTGTTACAAATGTGTCACCGCTACGCGGTTTAATATGATGATTTGTAGTTTCACTCACCGAGCTTACACTCGGTCTGACTAATATATAGCCACGTTGTGGCTACTTTGTTAGTGCTTTTCTTCACCGAGCTTTCGCTCTTCACCGAGCTTACGCTCAGTGTTACAAATGTGTCACCGCTACGCGGTTTATTATGATGATTTGTGGTTTCACACACCGAGCTTACACTCGGTCTGACCAATATATAACCACGATGTGGCTTTATGCTTCCCAGCTCCGAAGGAGCGAAATATCTTTTGTCTAGGTTGTAAAACCAAGGATATAAAGATATAGAAAAATCAAGCTCCGAAGGAGCGAAATACCTGTTGCCTTGGTTGTAAAACCAAGGATATAAAGATATAGAAAAATCAAGCTCCGAAGGAGCGAAATACCTGTTGCCTTGGTTGCTAAACCAAGGATATAAAGATATAGAAAAATCAAGCTCCAAAGAAGCGAAATATCTTTTATCTAGGTTGTAAAACAATGAAAAAAACTATCCATTCTTTCCAGCAAAGCATTTGGGTGCATTGTTTTGTTATATCAATTTTTAATTGGTCTTTGTTTCGATTGATAGCAACAAAAGAAGTTTTGAAATATTTTAGGTTGCTTCCTAAGTCCTCATTTTCTTCGAGAATTAAGTTTTGGTGTCCTTTTATATAACCTTTACTTCGTTCATTGGTAACTTACTTGCAAATATTATTTTCATTAAATGTTTATTTCCCTTTCTATTCCCAAAAACACTACTATTTTATAACAAACTTTGTCAAAGTTCAAAACTTTGACAAAGTTGTTGTTATCTAATTTATTGCTCCTAAAGGCGACTTCTTAAAGGGAGTGTAACTACCACTCGATAGGAAACGCGCAGGGGTTCTATTAATAATATTTTACAGATTTCAAGATTGTTGTTTCATTCAATTTCTTAATTACCTCGACTCCGTAGTTATTATTTGTAAAAATATCATCTGGCATTATTTTAGAATCTAAATTGATGTTAAGAAAAACTATGTTAGAAAATTCTAAATTATTTACAACTTCTTTGTATCTTCCAATTAACTGATTTTCCATGATAATATTTTTAGCTTTTTCATTTATGGTGAAAGTGTAATTTACACTAGGATAGTTAAAATGAATTTTGTCTTTTGAGAACTTTATAACTATTTTATAAAAATAGTTTGAATAACGTTCTTTCAAAATATTTTTAAATATTTTTTTTGTCAATTCGTCATTTCTTTCAACTCTAAAATTTGTTTCGTTCTTTTCCAAATCATATTCGCCAATAAACTTTTGATTTGTATGATATAAGATGGCGCAAAGTTTTTTGATATTTGATTCATTTAAATTTTTTAACGGAATAAAAGAATTGTAATTTTCATTCTGAATTAACTTATTTACAGTCGTGAATTTAATTTCAGGGAAGTCTAACTTTATCAATAAACTATCAGCGTAAATTCCATCTTCATCAATGAAATAATTTGACTTTGTTTCGTAGATAAAATTAATTTTTTTATAATTAATTGGTTTTTCTTCAATCTGAGAAAACATTTCGGATGTAACGAAAACACACCACAATATAAGTATTTTATTCATGTTTTAATTATTTACGTCTTTTTTCAATAAACTTGTAGTTAACTCCTAAATACCCGCAATAACTTGCGTATCTCTATCCCAATATGGGTGTATAAGCGACTATTTATTTTTTTGTTTCCCAAAAATACTACAATTTTATAACAAACTTTGTCAAAGTTAAAACTTTGACAAAGTTGTTGTTTTCTATTTTATTATACCACAGGATCTTCCAAGCTTTTATGGCGTGCGCCAAAGAGCAGGTTAAAATCAAAGAATACCATGCTAAATTTTACATCCCCAGGAAATTTATTGGCTATGAAATGGATGGTTTTCAACAGTTCTAGCTCTACATTTCTTCGGGCAACGGTTCTATCGGAGCGGTTGGTTTTTACTGCTGATTTTTGTTGCAGTTGGCTTCCGCGCAACGCAGTCCATTGGGTTTGAAAATCCTGCAATTGGGTGCTAATTGTTGCGCCTAGTTGCGTTTGATAGGTAACGGCTACGGTATTTAATCGTTCCATTATGGTAGGAATTTTTGTTTTGGTAATGGTGTTATACTCTGTTTTTCCTTTGGGATAAAACTCTCTGAAAGCAGCGGTTTTATCGCCACCTAGTGCCGCTGCTATAAACACATAATTGTCTTTCATGTACTTGGTAAAATCAACTATAAAACTGTCAACAGTGGCAGTTTTACCCACTTGTGTATTGAGTGTTGTATCTACTTCGCCTAGCTCTTTTCGAAGCGGTATCATTGCGTTTTGCAAAAATGCTAGCACAGAGTTATAATCGTTGGTCGTATTGTTTTGAATTAATTTGGCAATGACATCGTCTGCAAAACGGGCTAAATAGCTAGGGGTTATTCTCTCATCGTCAAAGATGTTTCCAAATAACATTCTTGGATTTGGCTTCATAATAATAAATTTTAAGTTATTAATTTTTACTTTTTTGTTTTTTATATTTCATTTACTATATCCTACACTCGTAGGGTATGTATTATGAAACTACTTTACTATATCCTACGTTCGTAGGGTATATGTTATTAAACTATTTTGTTATATCCTACGCTCGTAGGGTATATATAATGAAACTATTTTGTTATATCCTATGTTCGTAGGGTATATGTTATTAAACTATTTTGTTATATCCTACGCTCGTAGGGTATATATAATGAAACTATTTTGTTATATCCTACGCTCGTAGGGTATATGTAATTAAACTACTTTACTATATCCTACGCTCGTAGGGTATATATAATGAAACTACTTTGTTATATCCTACGCTCGTAGGGTATAGGTCTACAATTTTTATGGCGGTGAGTGGATGGTGGTCATGGTGGGCTGTGCTATTTTATCCTTTATCTACTGCCCAAGTATATACCACTGTTGAAAACCCGCCAGTTTTTACTCGGTCAATTTCTCCATCGTGTTCAAATTCTTCACCAAATCTTTCAAACATTGATATAAAACCCATTTCTCTATCTTGCACTTTGGTTAAAATCTTTCCTATTAAAGGTATTGCAGCTTTTGTGACCACTAGCCACGGGTTTGTGGTACCCAAAATATCTGAAATTTTCCCTACGGCATCTTCTCCTATTTCTTTTTCAATATCTTTCATAATCGCCCCGGCATCTCTAACATCTGATCTTGAATGTCTGACATAGCAATGAACATTTAACTCCTTATTTTTTGGCATGTCACGTCGTAATAAAAACAAACCCTCACTGCCAGGCGTTGCATCTGAAAAATGAATTTCATTATTTTGATTAGGCGTTACTCGTATAGGATTTACTGGTATTGTAGATAATACCATTTTGTCAACCTCTGTAGGATGCTCGGCAACAATTACAAAATAAATTTTCCATCTTTTTTTGGGTCTATCAATATTTAATTGATTGATTTCTAAACGAACTACTTCCATAATTTCTAAATTTTTAATTTTTTGCCTACTCTAGTTCCTCTTTTCGGCTAACGAGGGTCTATAGTGTTTAACTAACATTGTTTAGATTTGTTGGATTACTTATCTGATTTCCGGAATTACTTAATTGAGTTAAATCGATCGTCTTTTTATCCTGAATCCCTTTGCCAAGAATATATCCAGAAATTCCAGATAAAATTGCAGATAGTTCACTACTCTCTAGAATACCTAAAATTCCAAAAAGTATTACAGCAATTATTAAAACAAACAGTGTAATAAATTGCAATCCATAACCACTTAACAGTTCCTTTGATAAAGTATTGTCTGATTTTAAATAAACTATCAAGAAAAAAATGACTAACAATATTCCAATGAGTATAGTAAAATATATACTTATTGTTTTTCTAAACTCTTGATTTCTGTTTTCAACAGCTGAACTATCATCTATTTGATTCCTACATTCTCTAATGTCTGCACTTACATTTTTTATGTTTTTTTTCAAATTAGTTCTAAATTGATTTTGTTTACTGTATTCTTTCTTTATTGTTTCTAAATCATTCTTTTTATTGGCTATTTCACTGACTGTAATTTTTTTAAAAGCTGTGATATCCGATTTATCATAATATCCAGAGAGATAATAATCTAAACTCAATAATGCTGGATTTATTTCTACTAAGTCAGTTGCTTTTTTATTTTTAATTATTCCTTCGATATTATTAAGATTATAATCTATAGATTGAATTATTTTAGTGTAATCATAATAATTTTCGAGATGTATATTGAGTTCCTTAAAAAGATCTTCTTTTTTACTTAGATATTCTCTTAATTTTTTGAAATCTTTCTTCTGGTCATCAGATTTAAAATAAACTGAAAAATCAGGACTGATTATTTTAGCAACAAACTCATCTGTATCTACAAATTCAGTTCTTTCATTTTGTGAAAAAGCTAATGAGTATGAAGTCAATAAAAAAACTATTGAAATGAGATATTTTGATATAATTGTTTTCATAATTCTTAAATTTATTATTCCGCCTACTCTATAATCCTCTTTTCGGCTACCTAGGGTTGGTCTTAATTATTAATTACTGCTCACTTGTCCTTTTTTGAGCCAGGAGCTACCAAAGAAGAGTAGTGAAGTGGTTTCGAACCAAAATAAGTATTCAAAGTCATGGGTTGTTGCCCATTCGTTCAAAAAAGGAACCAGCTTAAAAAGCAGAATTAAAATTAGGGAGGCAAAAATGCCAATGCCACACCCTTTGTAAAAATTGTGTGATGCTTTAGTGCCAAAATTGGCTACGGTATCGGTGCGTCTGAAATTCACCAAACACATAATGCCCAATGACACAAAAAACAATACAGCTGCCCCATAATGGATGTATCCTACCGGCTTGTGGCTTATAAAGGTTCTAAAATTATCAGTGGTGCAATGCTCTAAATCCATAGGGAAAATGGCTACCAACAGGGCACATATCCCAGCAAAATTGGTCATAAAGCTATCGCCGGGCATCAACTCGCCGGGGCGTTTTTTATAACCTTTATATAAAAACAGGAAAAAGGCAACAGCACACAAAGTACCTACAAAGAGTTCGCCCATGGGCGTATAAAAATATTCACTAATGCTAACTCGAGAATGATTGGTTGATGTATAGTTGCCTTGGCACATCTGCATCAAATTGGGATTTTGGTAAATTTTTAAATTATGAAATAGCCAATCGCCTATAACAAGCGCAAATGGCAATCCCAATCCGAGATACCCCACCCAGCGTCGCATGCGGTGATACGACATAACCAGATTGTTTTCTTCTATCATAATTGCTAAATTTTAAATTCCTGCCTACACAATAATCCACTTTTCGGCTGCCGAGGGTTTTAGTTGTTATACTACTTTGGCAATTTCAAAGTGCATTCCGTCTTTTCTGGTGAAGTGTCCGCCCCAATAAAAGCCGTTGTTGTTGGCTATTTGCACCAGCTCTCTCACGCTTCCTTTTTGTCCTACTAGTGCGGGAATGGCACCCAGTCGGTTCCAATTGACATTGATATCAAAAGCAGTCCCAAAAGCATGGTTGCTCAACACTGTTTTGCTTCCTCTCACAAAACGCGGGTTATAGGCACCATCCCAAGTGAGTACTTTGTGCAGTAGTCCTGCTGTTTCCCAGTCTTTAAACAGTTTTACAAGTTGGTTGGCTCCTTTTTTATGAAAATAAACGGTGGCCGTTCCTTTAATGGGTATGAGTTGTGGCACCATCACTTTTATGATGTTTTGGCTGTCCCAGTTGTTGGTAATTTCGATGTTTTCAGGGTTGTCGGGTAGTGGCTTTGATTTGAATTTTATAGTGCCAAATACCACGGCACGTTCGGCATTCGAAACTAATGGCGGAAAGTTGGGTTTGCTAGGAAAGTTTTCACTGCTTATGTCGGTTCGGGTATCGGTTATGAGTCCAAATCCCAACTGCATCGCGCGACCTATAGAAATGTTGCCCACGACACCATCGGGTTGAAGTCCTTGTTTTTCTTGAAACGCTATGGTTGCGGCATGGGTAATCGAATCAAATTTGCCCGTTACCTGTCCGTGATAATGTCCTTGCCCCATTAAGAAGTATTGCCATTTTTTTACATCGTTGTTTTCAACGCCCAGTTTTAGAAGTTTCATACCATTCAAATTAAATTGTTGCCTACTCTAGTTCCTCTTTTCGGCTGCTGAGGGTTTTAGTAAACCTGCCCTTTTTAAATAAATACCACAATATTTTTTTCGGGCAGGAGTCCTAAGTCAACTTTTTAACTAACCAAATTCTATTAATTTGACAGGTCAAAGTACTTGAATAGAAACCAAAAAAAAATCACCACTAATGGTGATTTTTTACTGTTTTATTGGGTTGTATTCTTACATGAAGTCGTATTTGCGTTCTATGGCAAACCGAAAGAACTCATTTTTGCCTTTTATGTTAAACTTTTTGATGATGTTTTTGCGGTGGGTATCCACAGTATTTTTTCCAATGCAAAGGATATCGGCTATTTCTTGTGATGATTTTCCATCGGCAACGAGTCGCAAGATTTCTTTTTCTCTTGTGCTCAGGATAATC
>NZ_JBKCVI010000135.1:0-20987 GCF_046317795.1 Flavobacterium sp.
CAGATTTTTGTAGATTTAAAAGTTAAAAAAGTAACTACCGAAGATGACGATTTTAATGCCAAAATGATAAAACTAAGAGCCAATATTGATATTGCCGACAGTAAATTATTGGAAATTTTGGGCAATCGGATGAAAGTAGCAGAACAAATTGGTGCCTTGAAAAAAGAAAAAAATATTGCTGTACTTCAAAATAAAAGATGGAATGAAATTTTAGGAAAAATGATCTTAGATGGCGAAGATAAAGGATTGAGTGAAGAATTTATCCTGAAATTATTCAAAGCTATTCATCAAGAAAGTATTAGTCATCAAGAAAAAGTGATTAATGGATAATCACTTTTTTCAAAATAATAAAATACCCAAGTCATTTATAGGTTTTTTTTTTATTATTGTGAAAAAAAAAAAAAATCATTATATAACCATACAATATGAAAAAAAATCTTTTTGCTTTTTGCTTTTTGCTTTTGAGTTGCACAAGTTTGAGTGCACAAATTAAAATTGAAAAAATGACCGTCACTTATGGCGAAGAATTGCCTGACGATAAACAAAAAATTGTAAAGATTATTGGCGAGTCTGCTACTAAAATTTATGCATTAGCATTTAAAGAAAAAGACGATTATTACCTAAAAATATTTGAATCAAAATCAATGAAAATGATTTCTTCAAACCTGATTGTAATTCCACAGGTGAGCGACAGAGAAGTAGATTTTGAAGAAGTCTATTTGTTAAATGATAAATTATATGCTATAGGTAGTGTTTACAATAAGAAAGACAAAACGTTCAACTTAGTCGGTACTGAAATTTCTGAAAAAGGAGTTTTAAGTAAAAATACAGTCGTATTATTCAACTCTGTTGTTGCAAAAAAAACTGAAAGAGGAGGATTTTATTTCAAGCAATCTCAAGACGGAGGAGCATTGTTAATTATGCATACTTCAAGTTTCCCAAAAGAAGATGCAGTAAAATATGAAGTAAAATTATTTGATGATAAATTAGCTACCTTGTTTTCAAGCGAAGAAAAAGTGATTTTTGATGACGACAAAAAAGATTTTGAATTTACCATTGCCGATTTTGAATTGAATTTTCAGGATGATGTATTTTTAGTAATTAACGAAAGTTATAGAGACTCAAAGAAGAAAGAACAAATTGAAAAATTTCAAATTCACATCTTCAAAAAAGCCAATAAATATGCCAAAGAAGTTGTCGATATTAATTTAAAAGGTAAAGAAATCATCAATTGTAAGATGATGTCAACTAATAAAAACTCACTTCAGTTGGTTGGGTTTTATTCCAGCGTTCGCGAAAATGGAAAAGCAAACAAAGAATTAAAGGGAGTTTATAATGCTTCTATAAATTTGGCTACAAATAAAAATGATAATCTAAAATTCAATGAGTTTGATTATGAGACTAAAGTCAAAATATTAGGAGAAAGAAGAGCCAAAAAAGGAAAAGATGTAAAACCATTGTATAACATCACAACCCTCATTGAAAAAAATGATGGTGGTTTAATTATACTTTCCGAATTACAATTTGTTTATGTTGGGGCCAGTTCTGGGATTGGACCATTGGCTTTCACACCAGTAACTTATACTAAAAACGAAATCATTGTAACTTGTTTAAAACCTGATGGTTCATTGGATTGGAGTAATGTTGTACCAAAAGAGCAATCAGCGGCTGTAACAACGATGTCATTTGTATTTGGGATGGGTGCCAGTAATGGCAGTTTTACTGTTGGAGGTTCAATAGCAATACCTCTGGCACAAATGGGTAAAGGACCAGAATATTTGGGTGCTATTCCAGTATATAAAAATGGGGTATTGAATATCGTTTTCAATGATAATGTTAAAAACAAAGGTATTACTGATATTGAAGAAATAAAAGCATTGGGGAATTACAATAATGCCGTTCCAACACTTTTCAAATTTGATGATAAAGGAAAAGTAACTAGAAAAGATCCTGAAGAGGTTGTTAAAAACGAATTGGTCATTCGGCCAGGAGTTTATTTTAGAAAAAGCGAAAATGAGTTAATCATTTATGCCTCCAGAAAACAACAAGATAAGCTCGGAAGGTTGTTTTTAGAAGATTAAAGTTTAAAAGGTTGCGAAATTTTTGCAACCTTTTTTATTTTCAATAAACTTTAAAATCAATAACAGTTGCATTTTGCTTCCTTAGTAAAAACCTAAGTTAAAAGTGAATTTTATAATTTGATTTTGGATTCGACTTTTTGAGCTAGTTCTTTAACCTTTTTGGGGGCATTAAATCGATAACCTGCAAAAAATTGTAACGCATTATAGGTCGTGACAAGAGATACTGAGGGTGAGCTATCATCTTTAAAAGAACGAAAAGCAGTAATTTCAAAGCCACCAAAGAAACGTTCTGAGTTGTAGCCCAATCCGCCTTTTCCATTCACTCGATACACTTTTGAAGAATAATTGGAATTAACATTCTCGTCTGGCAATCTTGTTAGCAAGTCTGTGTAACTATAACCAATACTTGGGGATGCTCCCAGAGCAACATACCATTTTTTGCTTAAAACAAAAGTGTAATAATACCCAAAGTTTGCTAAAATTTCATAATTATTTGACCTTTGGCTTGTGGTTTGTTGCGCTGATTTATCATCAATGATGTAATAACTATAAATCAACCCTGGAATAAAACTTCCTGAGCTTTTCAATTGAATTTCGGTTTGGGTGCTAATGGCTTTTAGTGAAAAATTGGAATTGAATTTGTAAGAGGTTGAGCCACGATAGGAGATTACTTTTAAATCGGGAAATTGAATATATGGGGTTGTTCCTTCAATCCAAGGAGATTCATAATCTTCAGAATTTTCTAGATAAAATCCTCTTACTTTGCCATATCGTACTTCTTGAATCCAGTGGTTGAAATTTAAAGTAAGACCAAAACTAGAACCCATTGTTTTTCCTTTTAAATCATTATCATTATTCCCAGGAAAAAATTTAGGAATGAAACTATATGAAAGAGATAAAAACAGGTAGTTTAAAGACAACCTACTCACGGTGGAAACATTGGGTCTAATATCATAGTCAAAATTTGCCCCATCAATTTCGAAGCGCTCATTATTGCTTTCTAAATCAAACTTAATATTGATATAATCTAAAACATTTTTAATATATAAATTCTCTGCTTTTTCTTTATTATTGATTGTATCTTGAGCTGTTTGTCCAAAAGAAAATGAGTAGCAAAATAGAATTGCTATGATTGGTGTGCTGCTATATTTTTTCATAAAACGCGATATTAATATTTTCAAAACAAATTTAAATTTTTTGATTTCTGAAATATAAATAATTCTTTTTTAAACTTATCCAAAAACTAAATTCACAAACACATACACCAAATAAACTCCTTTTTCTACCTTTGTAATTCGCAATTCGTAAATCGTAATTCATTTTGACAGGACTTGTTTATAAATCTACCGGAAGTTGGTACACTGTAAAATCGGAACAAGGCGATTTTATAGAATGCCGTATCAAAGGCAAATTCCGTATGCAAGGCATCAAAAGTACCAATCCAATTGCTGTGGGCGATGTAGTAGATTTTGAGTTAGATACTACTACCGATGAAACTATTGGGCAAATTCATAACATTCACGACCGAAAGAATTATATTGTTAGAAAATCGGTTAATTTGTCCAAACAAACCCATATTATTGCATCTAATATTGATATTGTTTTTCTTTTAATAACAATCAACAATCCACCAACCACTACTAGTTTTATCGACCGATTTTTAGTTACTGCCGAGGCCTATGGCATAGAAGCCGTTTTGATTTTCAATAAAATTGATACCTACGATGATGCCATGCTCGATGAACAATTGTATTTACAACACATCTATTCACAAATTGGTTATAACTGTTTGAAAGTTTCTGCTCTGGAGAAAAAGGGGTTGGAACAGCTCAAGGAAATGATGATTGGAAAAGTGAGCATGTTCTCTGGACATTCGGGTGTGGGAAAATCTACTTTGGTCAATGCATTAGAGCCCAATTTAAATCTAAAAACCAAACACATTTCCGAACAAAGCAAACAAGGACAACACACCACGACTTTTGCCGAAATGTATGATTTATCGTTTGATGCCAAAATAATTGACACACCCGGCATTAAAGGTTTCGGAATTGTAGACATGGAACCAACAGAAATAAGCGGATTTTTTCCAGAGTTTTTCCAGCTGAAAGACCAATGTAAATTCAATAATTGTTTGCACAAAGAAGAACCCAATTGCGCTGTTAAAAAGGCCTTAGAAGAAAACAAAATTGCCTGGTCGCGCTATAATAGTTACCTCAAAATACTGGAAGGTGATGATGAACATTACCGTTCGGATATTTATAATGAGGATCGAATTGCTAGTGATGAAACGAGGAAAGCCCCCTAACCCCCGAAGGGGGAACTCTAAATAAATCTAAAAAATGCACAAACAAGCTATTATTTCAATTTTTAATTCCCCCTTTGGGGGTTAGGGGGCTTATGAAAGCAATCATTCAACGCGTTTCCGAATCTTCTGTAACTATCGACTCTAAAGTAGTGGCCAACATACAAAAAGGACTATTAGTCCTAGTAGGTTTTGAAGACTCCGATACCCAAGAAGACATCCTTTGGTTAACTTCTAAAATTGCTAACCTCAGAATTTTTGGAGATGAGAACGATGTGATGAATTTATCTTTAAAAGATGTTGAAGGCGACATTATTATTGTGAGTCAATTTACGCTTCATGCCTCAACCAAAAAAGGCAACCGTCCATCCTATATCAAAGCGGCCAAACCCGAAATTGCCGTTCCATTATATGAAGCTTTCATCGCTCAAATGGAAACCGAACTAGGCAAAAAAGTACAAACAGGACAATTTGGTGCCGACATGAAAGTAGCACTGGTAAATGATGGACCAGTGACGATAGTAATTGATACAAAAAAAAGAGAATAAAATGAAACAAAAGTTTATCACATTCCTAACAGGATTTTTAATCTACGGATTAGTTTTTGGGGTAATCATGTATTACACAGAAGACAATAAGAATATTCTTCAAGCGTTTTTTTCGGGATTAATTTTTGGCACATCCATGGGTTTGTTTGAAGTTTTCATAAATCCAAGAATTAAACGTTACTTTGAAACAAGAAAGAAAACATAAAAAATGGACTTACAACATTCACAATTAGTAGTTGACAACTGGATAAAAAACCACGGTGTTCGCTATTTTAACGAACTGACCAACATGGCGCAACTTACCGAAGAAGTAGGCGAAGTAGCCCGAATTATTGCCCGTCGTTACGGAGAACAATCTGAAAAAGAAAGCGATAAAAACAAAGACCTTGGCGAAGAACTCGCCGATGTCGTTTTTGTAGTGTTGTGTCTCGCCAATCAAACCGGTATTGACTTGCAAGCCGCTTTTGACAAAAAAATGGAGTTGAAAACCAACCGCGACCACGACCGACATCAGAATAATGAAAAACTTAAATAAGAGGGAAGTGGGAAGTTGGGAGGTGGAAGTTTCTCGGTGTATCTTTGTGCTACTCTGTGTGTCTCTGTGAAACAACTAAAAATGAATCTACTTTTAAAACATAGCAACCAGCTTCTAGCTTCCAGCTTCCAACTACAAATCACAGGAAGTAAATCCGAAACCAATAGATTGTTATTGCTCCAAGCGTTGTATCCAAATCTAACATTGGAAAACACCTCTATCTCTGATGATTCAGAAGTAATGATAAAAGCACTCGATCATAATTTTCACACAGAGCTTGTCGAAGTGTCGCAACCCGCAACCCGCAACCCGCAAATTATAAATGTTCACCACGCTGGAACCGCCATGCGATTCTTAACCGCTTATTTTGCCATTCAAGAAAATAGAGAAGTGATTCTTACAGGTTCATCCCGCATGAAAGAACGCCCAATTAAAATCCTAGTTGATGCTTTACGAAAACTCGGCGCCGAAATTTCGTATGAAGAAAACGAAGGATTTCCTCCCATAAAAATAAAAGGTAAAAAACTTTTACAAAATAAAGTGTCACTTCCAGCAAATGTAAGTAGTCAATACATTTCGGCTTTGCTATTAATTGCTCCCAAACTCGAAAACGGATTAGAATTAACCCTTGAAGGCGAAATCACTTCCGTTCCCTATATCAAAATGACTTTGGCTTTGCTAAATGAAATCGGAGTGAAAACTTCCTTTGCGGATAATAATATTGTTGTTAAACCACAAACAATAAACTATAAACCACAAATTATTTCTGTAGAATCCGATTGGTCTTCCGCTTCCTATTTCTACTCCATTATTGCACTTTCCGAAATCGGAACCGAAATAACACTTTCCAGTTACAAAAAGAATAGTTTGCAAGGCGATAGTGCATTGGTAGAAATTTATAAAAACTTTGGAGTGGAAACGGTTTTCAATAACAATCAATCAATTACAATATCAAAAATCAACGTTCACAACTCCTTCCCCTTTGGGGAAGGTTGGGATGGGGCTAATTCTCCCGACATTGCCCAAACCATAGCGATTACTTGCTTCGGACTAGGAATGGATTGTCATTTATCTGGATTGCATACTCTAAAAATTAAAGAAACTGATAGATTAGAAGCATTGAAAACTGAACTTTCAAAACTCGGAGCCACAATTTCAGTGACTAACGATAGTTTAACTTTAGTATCTGGCTCCCCTCCTTTGGAGGGGTTGGGGGTGGCTACCTATCAAGACCACCGAATGGCAATGGCTTTTGCACCATTAGCCCTAAAAGTTCCCATAATTATAGAAGATGCTGAAGTCGTTTCTAAATCCTATCCGAAGTTTTGGGAAGATTTGCAAAGCATCGGCTTTACAATAGAAGAAAAATAAAAAGTCGGGATGACTGGATTCGAACCAGCGACCCCTAACACCCCATGCTAGTACGCTACCTGGCTGCGCTACATCCCGAATTAGGATGCGAAAGTAATAAATTAAAAATAAACACCAAAACACTTGACATCGGCTATCTCACAATCGTATATTTGTAGACCGAATTTTAACGTCTATAGGAAACAACCTTAAACCTTTAAACTCTTAAACTCTTAAACACTTTTAAATGAAATTATCTCATTTCCAGTTCCATTTACCAACTGAATTACTAGCAGAATATCCAACAGAAAACAGAGACGAATCAAGATTGATGGTCGTTAACAGAAAGACAAAAACCATCGAACACAAATTATTCAAAGACATTATCGATTATTTTGATGATGGCGATGTAATGATTTTGAACAATACCAAAGTTTTTCCAGCTCGTATGTATGGAAATAAAGAAAAAACTGGAGCGCGTATTGAAGTTTTCTTATTAAGAGAATTGAATTCTGAGCAACGGCTTTGGGATGTTTTAGTAGATCCTGCTCGTAAAATTAGAATTGGAAACAAATTATATTTTGGTGACGATGACTCTTTGGTAGCTGAGGTAATTGATAATACGACATCTCGCGGAAGAACCTTACGTTTTTTATATGATGGTTCTTATGAAGAATTCAGAAAAAAATTAACCGAACTAGGAGAAACACCTATTCCAAAATACATCACTAGAGAAGTAAATGAAGAAGACGCAGAAAGATACCAAACCATTTATGCCAAAGAAGAAGGAGCAGTAGCCGCACCAACAGCTGGTTTGCATTTCTCAAAACACCTTTTGAAAAGATTAGAAATCAAAGGAATTGATTTTGCTGAGGTAACACTTCATGTTGGTTTAGGAACCTTCAATCCAGTAGAAGTAGAAGATTTATCAAAACATAAAATGGATTCTGAAGAATTGATAATTACACAAAAAGCTTGTGATATTATCAATCAAGCCAAAGCAAGAAAAAGTAAAGTATGCTGTATTGGAACTACTTCTATGCGCGCCATCGAAAGCTCCGTTTCATCACAAAGAACACTAAATCCATTTACTGGATGGACGAATAAATTTATTTTCCCTCCTTATGATTTTAGTATCGCCGATTGCATGGTCACGAATTTCCACACCCCAAAATCAACCTTATTAATGATGATTTCGGCATTTTGCGGACATGATTTAATGAAAAAAGCATACGAAGAAGCCGTTAAAGAAAAATACCGTTTCTATTCTTATGGTGATGCTATGTTGATTATTTAATCTTTAGAGTGTCACACTGAGCGTCTACCTGTCGGTAGACAGGCAGTCGAAGTGCTTTACTAAATATTTCCCAATCTCGTTATTATAATGTGATTGGGATTTTTTTTGAGAATCTCAAAACTAAATTTCTTTGTTCTTTATTCTTTACTCTTTACTCTTTTTTCTACTTTTACAACTCAAATAAAATATAATGACTTTTCAAAATACTCTCGAATTTGCACAACAACTCGATGCTCATGACGAATTAAGAAGCTATCGTAACGAATTTATTTTTCCACAACACAACGGTAAAGATGTCATTTATTTTACAGGAAACTCCTTAGGGTTGCAGCCAAAACGAACCAAACACTACGTTGATGAGGTTATGAATGACTGGGCAAATATGGCTGTCGAAGGCCACTTTTATGCCGAAAAACCTTGGTGGGATTATCACGAACGATTTGCCAATCCGTTGGGTAAATTAATGGGTGCAAAACCATCCGAAATCACCGTGATGAATACGCTAACAGTAAATTTACATTTACTTATGGTGTCGTTTTACCAACCAACCAAAACGCGTTATAAAATCATTTGCGAAGAAAAAGCATTCCCATCCGACCAGTACATGTTTCAAACGCAACTCAACTTTAGGGGTTATAAAACAGAAGACGCACTAGTTGAAATCAAAAGAAGAGAAGGAGAACACAACATTCGATTAGAAGATATCGTATCCAAAATTGATGAAGTTGGTGATGAATTAGCATTAGTATTAATTGGTGGAGTAAATTATTATACCGGGCAAGTTTTTGATATGAAAGCCATCACCAAAGCTGGTCATAAAGTAGGCGCAATAGTAGGTTTTGACTTAGCGCATGCCGCTGGAAATATTGAATTACAACTCCACGATTGGAACGTCGATTTTGCCTCTTGGTGTTCCTATAAATATATGAATTCAGGACCAGGAAACGCTTCGGGTTGTTTTATTCATGAAAAGCATCATACCAATAAAGACTTGGCAAGGTTTGGCGGTTGGTGGGCTCAAAATAAAGAACGTCGTTTCAAAATGGAACCGGAATTCGACCCAATTGTGGGTGCTGATGGCTGGCAAGTAAGTAATTTACCTATTTTATCTTTAGCACCTTATTTAGCTTCAGTAGAAATGTTTGCCGAAGTGGGAATGGAAAAACTAATTAAAAAAAGAAATAAAATTACTTCCTATTTAGAATTTATTCTTCACGAAATCGACGCAGCAATAGACGGAACAGAATTTGAAATAATTACGCCAAGCAATCAAGAAGAACGCGCGTGTCAATTATCTGTCTTTTTTCATGGACAAGGCCGAGGTTTGTTTGACTACTTAATGAAAAATGGGGTAATCATCGATTGGCGTGAACCAAACGTAATTCGATTTGCACCTGTACCTTTTTATTGTTCGTTTGAAGACATGTATGAATTTGGGCAAATATTGAAAAAAGGAATATCAAAAAGATAATGGACTTTCTGATAATGGATTTTCAGATATAGGAATTCCAAATAAAAATACAACATGCAAAATTACAAAGAGCTAGAAGTTTGGAAAAGCAGTATAAAGTTTTGTCCTAAAATATATAAATTAACAGAGACTTTTCCCGATTCAGAAAAGTTTGGATTAATATCACAATTAAAAAGAGCTGTCATTTCAATTCCTACAAACATTGCAGAAGGTTCAGCTAAATCTTCTGACAAGCATTTTATTATTTTTCTAGAATCAGCTCTTGGTTCTTGTTATGAAATAGAAACTCAGTTGTTAGTCTCTCTAGAATTAAATTTTATTTCAGAGTTTAATTATAATTATCTAAATAATGAGATATCATCAATTATCAAAATGATTTTTAAATTCATCAAATATTTACAAAATAAAAATAGCTAGATTTTCTGAAAATCTAAAAGTCTGAAAATTCAAATATCTAAAAAAAGTATGACCAAACAACAAATCATAGATACCTTCGATCCATCGCAACCCGGACTAGCAGATGCCACCATTTTTGGATTGCCGTTCTCAGCCGAACAATCAGAAATAATTATTATTCCCGTTCCTTGGGAAGTAACCGTTAGCTATGGTGCTGGAGCTTCGGATGGTCCAGAAGCTGTTTTGGATGCTTCATTTCAAGTTGATTTACATCATCAAGAGTTTCCAGAATTATGGAAATTGGGTATTTATATGGATGAAGCGCCATCACATTGGAAAACCAATTCCGATAAATATAAAGAATTAGCGCAGCCCATAATTCAGGCACTTGAAAAAGGAGAAGACCTGAACCACCATCCAAATTTACAAGCGGATTTAGCTACCATCAACAAAGTGTGTCGCGATTTGCATACCGAAGTGAAAGAAAAAGTGTTGTTTTGGATGAACCAAAGCAAAAAAGTGGCCTTATTGGGAGGCGACCATTCAACCCCATTGGGATATTACGAAGCTTTAGCTTCTATTCATGATACCTTTGGAATATTGCATCTCGATGCCCATATGGATTTGCGTATAGCTTACGAAGGGTTTACCTATTCACACGCATCCATAATGTACAATGCATTGCAAATTCCTCAGATTTCCAAGATTGTTCAAGTTGGTATTCGCGATTTCTGTGAGCAAGAAGTAGCAGTAGTTCAACAATCAAAAGGAAGAGTACTTATTAATACAAGTGCCGATTTACAAACGGAAGCTTTTGAAGGCAAAACGTGGGCAACACAATGCGATGAGATCATAGCAACACTTCCACAAAAAGTATGCATCAGTTTTGATATTGACGGAATGTACCAATGGTATGCACCAAACACAGGAACACCCGTTCCAGGTGGATTTTCATTTGAACAAGCTACTTATTTATTTAACAAATTAGCCCAAAGCGGTAAGGAAATCATCGGTTTTGATTTGGTAGAAGTAGCACCAGGTGAAACCGATTGGGATGGCAATGTGGGCGCAAGAATGCTTTTTCACATGTGTGGTGTGTTGGCCAAAAATAACGGAATGAATACGGGTGATCCAATTCAATTTCCGAGAAAATAAAAAGTGCTTCTATTCTTTTTAAACCATTAAGAAATTAAGAAAGGTTAAGATAAAACACATTTCATCTTATTATCTTAATGGTTTATTTTTTACATTTGGAATTCAATGTGCTCCTGATGAAAAAAATAAAAAAAGTTGCCTTAATTATTCTAATAATTATAATTGTAATTCTTCTTTCACTATTTGCTTATCTTCAATACACTAAACCCAATTGCGAAGGAGAAGCAACACTAAAAAACATCAGTAAACCAACTACCGTTTATTTTGATGAGTATGGCGTTCCGCATATTTATGCCGATACGCAAAAAGATGCCATGACCACTTTAGGTTATGTTCATGCGCAAGATCGATTATGGCAAATGGAACTCATGCGTCGCATTGCACCGGGTAGACTTTCAGAAATCTTTGGCACCCCAACTTTAAAAACGGATAAGTTTTTTTCTGGAATTGGCATAGACGAAAACTCCGCAAAAGCAGTTGCCCAACTCAACAAAAACTCCCAAACCTACATTTTAGCGAATGCCTACTTAGACGGTATCAACCAATACATGGATGTAGGCACAACGCCAGTGGAGTTTTCATTACTTGGTATTAAAAAAGAAAAGTTCACGCTAAAAGATGTCTATAATATTTTTGGATTTATGTCATTCAGCTTTGCCATGGCGCAAAAAACAGACCCATTATTAACGGATATCCGAGATCGTTTTGGGATGGAATATCTTAGGGATTTTGGTATTTGTGGCGAATTCGGAACCAAACAATTAAAATCCTATAAAGGTGACTATAAAGCATATGCTGAAATATCAAAATCAGTTGCTAGTTTATTAGAAACATCACCAGTTCCGGCATTTATTGGGAGTAATAGTTGGGTAATTGGCGGTGCCAAAACCAAAAAAGGTAAAGTAATTTTAGCAAACGATCCACACATTATGTACTCGCAACCAGGCACTTGGTATGAAGCCCATATTGTGTGTCCTGATTATGAGATGTATGGCTACTATATTGCCGGAACGCCGTTTCCACTTTTGGGACACAATCGCAATTACGCTTATGGCTTGACGATGTTTGAAAACGATGATGTCGATTTCTTTCAAGAAGAAGATAATCCAAATAATGACAAACAATACAAGACTATTGATGGCTATAAAAATTACATCTATCAACAAAAGACCATCAAAGTAAAAGACAGCTCCGATGTAAAAATTAACATAAATACCAGCCAACACGGACCAATTATTACCGGATTACTTGAAGGGCTAAAAACAGAGAAATCAGTAGCCATGTCATGGATTTACACGCAGCAAAAAAACGAAATCCTCGATGCGGTTTATGAATTATCGCATGCCAAAAATCTGGAAAGTTTCCACAAAAATATTGAACTCATTAAAGCACCAGGATTAAACATTATGTATGGCGATGCTAAAGGCAACATCGCATGGATTACTTCGGGCAAATTATACAAAGTGGATAAAACCGTTAATACCAATTTTATTTTAAATGGTGCTAACGGGATTGATGATAAGACAGAGTTTATTCCGTTTACCAAAAACCCAGCAGCAATAAATCCACCCTGGAATTACGTATACAGCTCCAACAACCAGCCCCAAGCGATTGACGGGTATTTGTATCCGGGTTATTATCTTCCTAAAGACAGAGCGTTGCGGATAGACGGATTATTGTCAACAAAAAATAACTGGACTAAAGAAGAGGTCAGCAAGATGATAGTCGATAATACATCGGCAACAGCAAAAACCATAGTGGCAAACATGACTAAACCAGTAAACGCTTCCCAGTTTACTGAAAATGAAAAGAAAGCTTTAGCCGTTATAAATGAATGGAAAGCCACCCATACACTAGAAGACATTGCGCCAAGCATCTATAACAAATGGATTTATTTTTACTTAAAAGATACTTTTGAAGATGAATTCGGAGTTGATAATTTTAAGTTATTACTAAGTACTCATATTGTAAAACAAATGATTGAAAATCAATCTCAAAACATATCATCCGTTTGGTGGGACAACATCAATACAAAAAACAAAAAAGAAACACAATCTGAAATCTTAACCCAATCGTTCAAGGAAGCAATAACCTCTTTAGAAAATCAATTAGGTCCCAATGTCAATCAATGGCAATGGGGGAAAGTGCACCAAGTAACCTTCCAACATCCTATTGGGAAAGTAAAATTGTTTAGTATGTTTTTTAACGTAGGTACATTTCCAATTGCAGGAACAAACGAAGTCATCAATAACCAACTCTTCATTTACACGGATGATGCACAAATAAATACCAAAGGCGGACCATCAACAAGAAGAATAATTGACTTTTCCGATATTGAAAACAGTTGGAGTGTACTACCAACAGGGCAATCCGGAAACCCTATGAGTAAACATTACGACGATCAAACCGATTTATTTGTAAAAGGAAAATTCAGAAAAATGAAACTCAATAAAAGGGAAATCGAAGCGACATCAACAAAAATAATCTTCAAGCCAAAGTAACACCACCAATTTTATCATTCCGTCTCGTCTTTTGGAACGAGAGAGGAATCTGATGAAGTAAATTAACTAGCATGCTTAATGAAAACCTTAATTTGACTTAATTTCTTAATGATAAAATTAATGTTAAATAAAAGTTCTCAAAATAACATAAATTTGCACCCGAGGCCGAAAGGCCGAATTGTATGACCGAGCTGAGAAGCGTCGATCGGAACGAAGTTAAATAAAAACCGCTTAGTTTAATTAAATGCAAACACCCAAAAAAATTGCTATAGTAGGTTCTGGTTTGGTTGGCACCTTACTTGGAATTTATCTTAAAAAAAGAGGGCATCAAGTTGATGTTTTTGATAGAAGTCCCGATATTAGAAAAATAAATTTTTCTGGAAGATCCATTAATCTGGTAATGTCCAATCGAGGATGGAAAACCCTTAAAGATATTGGCCTTGAAGATGAAATTAAAAAAATAGGAATTCCTGTTGACAAACGCTGCATTCACATGGTGGATAGTAGTTTGATTTACCAAAACTATGGAAAAGACGGAGAATGTATTTATTCACTATCAAGAGGAGTTTTAAACAAACGAATGATTGATTTAGCCGAGGGAGTTGGAGTTAATTTTAAATTTGAACAAAAAGTTTGGGATGTAAATTTAAAAACAGCAACGATACAAATAGGTGAAGACGAAAGAGGCGAATGGATTGCACACGATTATGATATGTGTTTTGGTTCAGACGGTGCATTTTCAAGAATTCGCCATCGTATGCAACGCCAAAGCATGTTTAACTATTCGCAAGAATTCTTAGAAATAGGGTATAAAGAATTACACATTCCTGCTAATAAAGACGGTACCCACAAATTGGATAAACACTCTTTGCATATTTGGCCTAGAGGAAGATTTATGTTGATGGCACTAGCCAATTTAGACGGTAGTTTTACGTGCACTCTTTTTATGCCACATGATGGTGAAAACTCTTTCGAATCATTAACTAATAAAGAGCAATTAATTACTTTTTTTGGATTACATTTCCCCGATACTCAGCCGGTTATTCCTGATTTGGTTGAAGATTTTTTTAAGAATCCCACCAGTTATTTGGTTACTATGAAATGTTTTCCTTGGACCTATTCAGATAAAGTGGCCTTAATTGGCGATGCTTGTCATGCCATTGTTCCTTTTTACGGTCACGGAATGAATGCTGGATTTGAAGATATTACCGTACTAAATGAAATGATAGATAAATATGGTGATGACTGGGCAAATTTGCTTAACGAATATGAGAACTCAAGAAAACCTAATACAGATGCGATTGCAGAGCTATCCTATCGGAATTTTATGGAAATGAGTACAAAAACAGCTGATGCCAATTTCTTATTACAGAAGAAAATAGAAAAATGGTTTTCGGATAAACATCCCGATAAATGGATGCCGTTGTACAGCAGAGTAACTTTTAGTTTACAGCCCTATTCCGAAGCTTTGGCCATAGGCGATTTCCAAAACAAAATTATGGAAGAAGTGATGCAAATGGAAAATATTGCAGAAAAGTGGAATAGTCAGGAAGTAGAGCAAAAAATCATTCAACTTTTAAACTCCAAATAACAAATTCCAAATCCCAATTAGGTTTTTATTGGAATTTGGAATTTGACTTTTTGGAATTTATTCCTTTTCCCGATGCACTTTTTTAAAATCAAAAGCTGGTTTGCAAATCGCAATATATTCACATGGTTCATCAAAAGGATTGGAATATTGAACACGCGTGTTTTTTTCTATTTTTATAGATTGACCTTTTTCTAAAATTACAATTTCATCTTCTATTATAAACTGTTTTTTCCCCGAAATGACATACGTGTATTCTTCAAACTCTGGTGTTTGAAAAGGTTCACTCCATTTGGTTGGTGCAATCATGTGAGCGATTGAAATTTCAGTATTTCCGGTGGTTGGTATTCCGTGATGTTCTTCAATGAGTTTGCCGTCAGTGGTTGGAACGATGAAGGGAGATTTTTGGATAGTGTATTTTTTCATGTCATTGCGAGGTACGAAGCAATCTCATAATCAACTTCGATAATTCTTTTAAATTGTCATTATATCTTTAATCTGTTCAAATAAATCATCCCACTTTGGATTAATTTTACGAATCAATTCAATCTTTTTTGATCTAGAACCAGCTTTTAATTGTTTCTCTCTTGCTATGGCATCACCTATCATTTGACCCGAGCAAAGCGAACTGGCGAAGCAAATTGTTCATAGTAAACCAGCTTATTAAGATTATATCTTGCTGAAAAAGAGTTTTCATAACGCTTTTCAATATGTTCTAAAATTCTTTTAGGTAAATTTGAAGTAACTCCAATATAAAAAGTATTGTTGTATTTGTTAGTTACTATATAGATAAAACCTGGTTTCATATTGCTCAAGTTTATGAGATTGCTTCGTGCCTAGCAATGACTTAACGCTTAAACATTTTGTTCAAGACCCCAAACACACCTCGAATACAAGTAGCGCTGGTAACCACTTTCACGACTGATTTTCCAATGACTTCGGTGGTGCTGGGTTCACTGCTTTTTCTTTTTGCTTCTTGTTGGGTTTCTTGTGCTGCTTCGGCTTGTTGATTGGCGGCTTCTATTTTTTTGGTTAACAATTCATAAGCACTATCGCGATCAATTTCTTCAGAATACTTTTTAACTAATTTTGATTTGGAATTGATTTCAGCAATTTCTGTGTCGTTTAAAATATCCATTCTGCTCATTGGCGCGCGCATCATAGTAGCAGCTAGCGGTGTTGGAATTCCCTTTTCGTTTAAAGCGGTTACAAAAGCTTCTCCAATTCCGAGCGAAGTCAAAACTTCGGCGGTTTTATAGTAATCAGACAGCGGATAATTTTCGGCAGTTTGTTTGATGGCTTGCCTATCATTGGCAGTAAAAGCTCTCAAGGCATGTTGGATTTTTAAACCTAATTGTGCTAAAACACTTGCTGGAACATCCATTGGATTTTGCGTTACAAAATATACACCAATACCTTTCGAACGAATTAACTTGATGATGGTTTCAATTTGGTTCAACAAAGCATTACTGGCTTCATTAAAAATCAAATGGGCCTCGTCTATAAAAATTACTAATTCAGGTTGTTCCACATCCCCTTTTTCGGGCATTTGCTGATAAATTTCTGCTAATAAGCTCAACATGAAAGTAGAGAATAATTTGGGTTTATCTTGAATATCCGTTAACCGAATAATATTCACATATCCATTTCCGTTTTCATCAATGCGCATTAAATCATCGATTTCAAATGATTTTTCGCCAAAGAAAATAGCACCACCTTGTTGTTCAAGTTCAATAATCTTCCGCAGAATAATTCCGGTTGTTGCCGTAGAAATTTTACCATAATTTTCGGTAATTTCATTTTTCCCTTCTTCCGTGATGTAGTTGATGACCTTTTTAATGTCTTTTAAATCCAATAAAGGCATTTGGTTGTCATCACAATATTTAAAAATAACGGCAACTACTCCAGCTTGGGTGTCATTTAAATCAAGAATTCTCGAAAACAATACTGGACCAAATTCCGAAACTGTGGCACGTAATCGAACACCATCTTGTTGTGATAATGACATCAATTCTACAGGAAAACTCTGAACAGAAAATGGAATATTGAGTTTGGTATGACGTTCAGTTATAAAAGGTTTTTCTTCACCTTCTTTCGCAATTCCCGAAAAATCACCCTTGATATCCATCATCAACACCGGAATTCCAAAGGATGACAATTGTTCGGATAGTACCTGAATGGTTTTTGTTTTTCCAGTTCCTGTAGCACCAGCAATTAAACCATGACGGTTTAACGTTTTTAAAGGCACTTTTACAAAAGTATCAGCTACAGCTTCTCCATTTAAAATTGCTCCACCAAGGACAATACTTTCTCCTTTGAAGGTGTAATTTTCGTTAATGTGTTTCGTAAAATCAGTTACTGTTGCCATTTGTTATTTTTTTATTTGATTAAATTATTAAGATATTGCAAATTACTATTTTTTTTGAAAGCAAGAAATGTTAATTTATTTTTATCTTATTGTTAAAAAAAAAATTAAAAAAAATTCAAAAAAGTTTGACTAAAAAATACATTTTCAATCCTTTTTGCGTTATAGTATTAAATACTCATTAAAACCATAAAAATCAGCCCTATTTTTATGTATTATTTAATGTTTGTATGTATTCATAAAAACACACTTTGGAGCAAATTTAATTCGTTAAAGTATAAATAGTAAAAAAAGTTTTTTTATATCAACTAAAAAATTAAATTTGCCCTCAATCAAGTTTATTAACAACTAAAACTTATAAATTATTTAAAACTATTAAAATTTAAAAAAATGGCAAACGTTAAAAAAGATGGGGGTTCAAACCTTGGAGGAATGGTTTCGGGAATCATTATTGTAGTATGTGTTCTTGTAGGGTATTTAATTTGGCAATTTGGAATGGGTCATCCTTCTAATTTTGATGGAGGAGATCCAGAAAAAGGGCATCCATTAAACACTTTAGGAATGGTTTACAAAGGTGGATTTATAGTGCCTGTTTTATTAGGCATGTTCTTAATGGTAATAGTTTTTTCATTTGAAAGATTTTTTGTTATTTCTAAAGCTTCTGGAAAAGGAAGTCTAGATGTTTTTATGAAAAAAGTTCAAGGAGATATTAAAGACGGAAAAATAGAGGACGCAATTAATGTTTGTGACAAACAACAAGGTTCAGTGGCAAATGCAGTCAAATCTGCTTTAGTTAAATATCAAGAGGTTAAGAAAGAAGGGTTTACCAGTGAAGAAGCCACTGAGACTATTCACAAAGAAATTGAAGAAGCAACATCGCTTGAGATGCCAATGCTAGAGAAAAATTTAACTATACTTTCTACGCTTGTTGCTTTAGGAACATTGGGTGGATTATTAGGAACAGTTTCTGGGATGATTAAAGCGTTTGGTGCTTTGGCTTCTGCCGGAACTCCTGACCAAGCCGCTTTAGCGACTGGTATCTCTGAAGCATTGATTAATACAGCAACTGGTATTGCAACTTCTGCATTAGCAATTGTAACCTATAATTTCTTTACTTCTAAAATCGATACTTTAACCTATTCTATTGACGAAGCGGGTTCAACTATTGTGAATACCTACAGAAAATTTAGAGGAAGTCTAAAATCATAATTAGTTTTATTCTAAATAAATCTTAAAAAAAATTGAATAATGGCTAAAGTAAAAATGTCCAAAAAATCAACAACCATCGACATGACGGCGATGTGTGATGTGGCTTTCCTTTTGCTTACGTTCTTTATTTTGACGGCAACGGCTAAAGTGCCCGAACCGCTCCCTGTAGACACCCCATCATCAACAGTACAAACTAAATTGCCTGATACTGATTTGGCAATGTTAACAGTCGGAAAAAGTGATGGAAAAGAGCAAGTCTTTTTTGGAGTTAAAGGTAAAGAGATACGTATGGCAACTTTGGATTATATGGCTCAAAAATATAAAATGACTTTCACAGACCAAGAAAGAACTCAATTTTCATTAGTTGATGAATTTGGAGTTCCAATCGAAGGATTGAAACTGTTATTATCTATGAAAAGTGCCGATAGAGCCAAAAAAGGAGTTCAACCAGGAATACCTTGTGACTCCCTTAACAATCAATTACAAGATTGGGTACAATACGCAAGAAAAGCAAATATAGATGTTAACCAAAAAGAACTTCAATTTGCAATCAAAGGCGATGCTAAAGAAGAATATCCTCAAATCAAAAAAGTGATGGATATTTTACAAGACCAAAAAATCAATAGCTTTAATTTAGTTACGGGTTTAAGAGGAAAAGATTATTAAAATTAATAATACAGAATATGGCTGAATTAGGAAATAGTGGCGGTGGCGGTGGTAAAAAAGACGGTAAAGTTAGAAGTAAAAAATCAGATCCAAGGGTAGATTTAACAGCCATGGTAGATTTAGCATTTTTGTTGATTACCTTTTTTATGTTGACCACATCGTTATCAAAACCTCAATCTATGGATTTGGGTTTGCCTGACAAAGAAGATAAAAAAGAACCAGAAAAGGACATCAAAGTAGATCAAAGAAGAACCATGACAATCATCATGGGTGATAATGATAAAATAAAATGGTATCACGGACTTTTAGAAGCTCCAGAAGTAGATGGTAAACCAACTGATGCTGAGTATGGTAAAAATGGCTTAAGAAAAGAAATTTTAAAGAGAGTAGTTTCTATACCTCAAGTTACAGGTAGTAAAGACAAAGGTTTAATAGTTATCATTAAGCCATCTAAAAAATCAACTTATAGAAACTTAGTGGATGTTTTAGATGAAATGGCAATCTGTAAAGTTCCAACCTATGCAATTGTTAATGATATTACTCCTGAAGAGAAATCCCTCATTGAGCAGATGAACAAATAATCCAGTGTTAATCTAAAAATTTACTAAAAAATGAAATTAGACTTATTTAAAAGACAGTGGATAGACATCGTTTTTGAAGGAAAAAACAAGGCGTATGGAGCTTATGAGTTGCGACAAGAAAATCCAAAAACAACGGTTCGTTCTTTAATTATTGGAGCGGTAATTTTCGGATTAGCAATCTTTGCACCAATTCTTATCAATATGATACCAAGTGGTGAAGATAGTGTTAATTTAGATCAAAAAATTGTAACAATTAAAATGCCTCCAAAAGAGCAACCAAAAGATCTTCCACCACCTCCACCACCTCCACCAAAAGTAGATCAAGTGAAATTTGTGAAGCCAGTTGTGGCAAAAACTGAAGAAATTACAGAAGAACCACCTAAAGTTGAAGAAATAAAAGACAAAAAATTAGGTGATGAAACTATAAAAGGAGATCCAGATGCTGAGTTAACCGTGGAGCCAGTAGGCAACGGGCCAAGTCAAGTGGTAGAAGAAGATAACAACATCTACAACACGGCGGGAATAGAAGTAAAACCTGATTTTCCAGGTGGATTAGATAAATTTTACAAATTTATTGGTAAAAATTTCCAAACTCCAGAAGAGGAAGGTTTAAGTGGAAAAATATTTGTAACCTTCGTAGTTGAAAAAGACGGTTCACTTACAGATATTAAAGTATTGAGAGATATTGGTTATGGTACAGGAAAAGAAGCCATCAGAGTTTTAAAATCTTGTCCAAGATGGAACCCTGGTGAGCAAAATGGAAAAAAAGTTAGGGTATTATATTCCTTGCCGATAACAATCCAATCAGCTGAATAAATGGTTTCAAAATTTATAGAAAACTTTCAGAAGAAATCGCTTAAAGAGCGATTTCTTCTCGTTATAGGGATTTTGTTTTTTTTGATTTATTTAACATTTGGGCTGATTATTATATTTTGGAAGTCA
>NZ_JBKCVI010000136.1:0-4946 GCF_046317795.1 Flavobacterium sp.
CTCTTACATATACTGGGAGTATTTTTTTCATGATTATAACTTTTGGTTAATTATTCTTTGATAGGTAATTCGCTTAATTCTTTAATCGTTTCTTTTTTATAGGTATAGACCCAAACAAACAAGCCCACAAAAAAAGTAAAGCATATTATCAAGGAAATGATTGGATATATAGCCACTCCATCAATGGTTTCTAAATTATGTTTGATAAACTTTAACATGGCTTACTATTTGTTATTTTTTACTTTAATATCGGTTCCTAAACGTTGTAAATAGGCAATTAAAGCAACGATTTCTCTATCTTTCATTGGTACAAAAACTTCCCCTTTGGCAGCTGCTTTTTTCTTGCTATCATCATACGATTTTACAAAGTCGGGATCATTGTATAGGTTTTTTTCTATCGTTGCCGATTGTTTTTCAATACTTTGTTTAGCATTGGCAATGTCGGCATCGGTATAAGGCACGCCTAAAGTTTGCATGACTTTCATTTTTGCCTCTGTAGATGAATAATCCATTGCTTCATTGGCAAACAGCCATTTGTATCCTGGCATAATAGAACCCGGCGAGGTACTTTGTGGATTCCACATGTGGTTGAAATGCCAGTTGTCATTGTATTTTCCTCCTTCACGGTGTAAATCTGGACCAGTACGTTTAGAACCCCAAAGGAATGGATGGTCATATACATATTCACCCGATTTAGAATAGTCACCATAACGCACTACTTCGGAACGGAATGGTCGTATCATTTGAGAATGACAACCCACACACCCTTCTCGGATGTATAAATCACGGCCTTGCAATTCCAAAGGAGTATACGGTTTAACTGCCGCTATTGTCGGAATATTGGATTTGACCATAATGGTTGGTACTATTTGAATAATTCCACCAATTAATATGGCTACTGTTGCTAATAATGTTAATTGAATTGGACGTCTTTCTAACCAAGGGTGGAATTTTTCTCCTTTTAATCTACCTGTAGAAATTTTTGCTAATTCGGGAGCTTCAGCTAATTCATCTTCAATAGTGCTTCCGGCTTTAACGGTTTTGATGATGTTGTAAATTAAAACAATCATACCAACTAAATATAAGGAACCACCGATGGCTCTCATCCAATACATTGGCATGATTTGGGTTACGGTTTCTAGGAAATTACCATATTGTAATGTTCCGTCTGGTTTAAATTGTTTCCACATAGATGCTTGTGTAAATCCAGCCACATACATGGGTAACGAATATAAAATAATGCCTAAAGTTCCAATCCAAAAGTGGAAGTTGGCTAGTTTATCAGAATACAATTTACTTTTAGTCATTCTTGGAATTAACCAATAAATCATACCAAAAATTAAGAAACCATTCCAAGCCAAAGCCCCAACGTGAACGTGAGCGATAATCCAATCGGTAAAGTGAGCAATAGCATTTACATTTTTCAAAGAAAGCATTGGTCCTTCAAAAGTGGCCATACCATAACCCGTAATAGCTACAACAAAAAATTTCAAAACTACGTCCGTACGTACTTTATCCCAAACACCTCGCAAGGTTAGCAATCCGTTAATCATTCCGCCCCAAGATGGCGCAATCAACATGATGGAGAATACAACTCCCAGGTTTTGAGCCCAATCGGGTAATGAGGAATATAATAAATGGTGTGGTCCAGCCCAAATGTAAATGAAGATTAAAGACCAAAAGTGGATTATTGATAATCGATACGAATACACAGGACGATTAGCCGCTTTTGGCACAAAATAATACATCATTCCAAGGAACGGAGTGGTCAAGAAAAATGCCACTGCATTGTGTCCGTACCACCATTGCACTAAGGCATCTTGCACTCCAGCGTAAACTGAATAACTTTTTAGGGCTGAAACAGGTAATTCTAAACTATTAAAAATGTGAAGAACAGCAACTGTAATAAACGTGGCAATATAAAACCAAATGGCTACATACAAATGGCGCTCTCTTCTTTTTAAGATCGTTCCGATCATGTTGATACCAAAAGCTACCCAAATTAAAGCAATAGCGATATCAATTGGCCATTCTAATTCGGCATATTCCTTAGAAGTAGTATATCCTAAAGGCAATGTAATAGCCGCAGCTACAATAATTAATTGCCATCCCCAAAAATGAAGATTACTTAAAAAATTGCTATACATTCTGGCTTTGAGCAAACGTTGCAAAGAGTAATATACTCCGGCAAACATAGCGTTTCCTACAAAAGCAAAAATTACCGCATTAGTATGTAAAGGTCTCAATCTTCCGAAACTTAAAAACGAGATGCCGTCAGTCAAGTTTGGGAAAAGAAACAGTATGGCCAAAATTAGCCCTACTAACATTCCTACTAAGCCAAATACTATACTGGCGTAGATGAACTTCTTTACAATTTTGTTATCGTAATAAAATTGTTGCATTTCCATGGTTTAAATTATTAGTGAAAAGTGATTAGTTATTTATTGTTTCGGTTTCGAGTTTCGGGTTTCAAGTTTAGGGTTTTGGAATTTGGATTTTGGATTTTGGGTTTCGGGTTTCGAGTTTCGAGTTTCAGGTTCTCGCTTCCCTCCTTTTACCAGCTCATCATCAAAAAGCATTCTCACTGATGGGGTGTAATCATCATCATACTGACCTGTTTTTACAGCTCTTAAGAAAGCGTATAAGAACGCCACGGCAACGATAATACTTATGGATATTAATAAATAGATGACACTCATACCTCTAGTTGTGTAGGACAAAATTAGAAGTACGCAGTGAGGTAAAATATGATATTTGTCATATATTCCTAAAAACTTTTGGGCAAAAAAAAAATACCTTGGGAACGTTAAAAAAGTCGCAAACTAAACCCGAAGGATTTCTTGATTTATCTACCAAAATAAAGCTGGTTTATGTACGGTTTTTATATATTAGCAGTGGTAAATAGAGAGAAGGTTGTATAAACTTATGTATATTTACTAGTTAACAACTATTTTAAAAATGATAGCAAAAAGAAATTTACTATTTATTTTACTTTTAACGTTTGCAATATTCTATTCAAATGCACAACAAGTAATTTTTGGAACTAATAATTTTATTGAATATCAAGTAGGAACACTTCCATTAGTTATTTCAGTTCCGCATGGCGGTAACTTAGATCCAAGTTCAATACCGAATAGAATTTGTAACAACCCTGTTTATACGACGGACGAATTTACCATTGAAACTGCGTTGGAAATCAAAAATAAACTTTTTGAATTAACAGGTTGCTATCCTCATTTAATTATTTCTCACTTGAAACGTAGTAAACTTGACCCTAATCGTAATTTAGCAGACGGCGCGTGTGGTAACTCTGAAGCAGAAACAGCATGGAATGAATTTCATGGTTTTATAACTAATGGACGAAACACGGCAAATCAACAAAATAACTATAAAACTTTTTTCGTGGACTTACATGGTCATGGCAATCCAATTCAAAGAATTGAATTAGGATATTTACTTTACGATTCTGAACTAGCATTATCCGACAGCACCCTGAATACACAACAATATTTAAACTACAGTTCTATAAAAAATCTAGTTCTGAACAATGTAAACAATTACACACATGCCGAACTTTTGAGAGGACCTTATTCTTTTGGTACATTTTTAGCAAATAATAATTTTCCATCAGTTCCTAGTCAAAACATTCCGTTTCCTGGCACAACTTCAAATTATTTCAGTGGTGGGTATATTACTGCAAATCATACTTGTTATAACATTGGAGCTCCAATAAATGGACTTCAAATGGAATTAAATTACAACAATATTAGAAATACTCCAGCAAATAGGACTGTATTTGCTCTTGCATTTACTCAAAGTATAGTATCCTATTTTAGTACACATTTTAATGTATCATTGATTGGTTGTTCTACACTTTCAACTATTAATGATGTATTAGAAAAAAAAATAATTATTTACCCAAATCCGTTAGTTAGAGGAGATATTATTCATTTTAAATTACCAGAAAATATTGAATATGAATACCAAATTTTAAATACATTAGGGCAGATAGTAGATGCTGGACAGTTGAAGCACAATCAGTCCATAGATTCAAGTAAATTATTTCCAGGCGTTTTTTTAATAAGACTATCCAATAAAAACAATAATGATTTAAATATACATAAAATTATTGTTCAATAAAAACAGCACACAATAGCTAGAGTTTCGTTAGGCTTGCAAAGCCAACACCCGAGCCAACGGCGAACGGACGAAGTAATGAAACTCCTGTTGAACCCTTCGATAAACTCAGGACATGCTCACCGATTACTGACCGTCCACTATGGGGATTTCGATATGATTTTATAAAGATTTAGAAGAGGATATAGTTTCCTCTTTTTTTTGAAGTGTATTGATTGGATTTTTAACTTGTTTTCCTGCACTTTTAGTAAGAGATACCCGGCTCCACAAAGTACCGTCTTTGCCCAGCGTGCTGGATATTCCTTGTCTCGAAGCGTCGGGATGTTGCATGGTTAAAAATAAGAAAAATATGTTATTCGTACAAGCGTTTTTTAATATTTGTTTGTGGATTGTGGAAGTTTTTTCTCAGTGTGTCGTTATGTGCTATTTTAAAAAAAACGGGCAAATATTAAACCTTTCAATGAAAATAATATCTAACTAAGTATAACTATCAAAATAAATAAAATATGATTAGAACATTTTTATTTTTTGTCGTGATTTTTACCCTTGGATGCAACAAGGATGACGACAATCCAAATCCTTCAAATCCTAATGTTGTTCCATACCAAGAAGGCTTGACAACGAATTACATAACGGTAAACAATATAACACGGAAATATTTAGTTTATAGACCAACAGGAATGACAACTGTAAATGCTGTTGTAACAGTTTTGCACGGTGGTGGTGGACTTGGTATTGGAGTTTCAGAAATAGGTGCTCACCCACTATCCGTTTTTCGGACAATTGCAGACAATGAAAAGTTTTTAGTA
>NZ_JBKCVI010000137.1:0-7189 GCF_046317795.1 Flavobacterium sp.
TAACCTAACGGATAGATAGCCCAACCAACTAATACAAACCAACATAAAATTTTGTGTGCTGCTAAAACATTTCCACCAGCTGCTTTAGCCAATTTAGATGCTTCACCGAAGTAAATTTCATAAACAATTAAAAAGTAAGCAGCTCCAGATATGAAGCCCCAAAGTGCGGCGCTTCCAGGATAAACAGCTTCTCCAATGTAACCAGTAACTAACATTACTACAGAATAGAAAATCATTTTCCACAGTAAGCTTTGTTTAGCACCAGCTACTTTAAGAATTAAATAAAACTCAAGACACATCATTGGAACTGTAATAATCCAATCTACATATCTAAAGAATGTAGGAGATTCTTGGAAAGCAGCCCAATAATCTCTCATGTAATAATAATGTACTGCTGCTACAAAAGTAATCAAACCTGAAACTAAAACAGAAGTACGCCACTTTCTATCAAATTGATTTAATGATAAAAAGAAAAAAGCTGAAGCAGCCATCATAGCCATACAGCCTACAAAAAAAGTAAACCCTACATAATCAGTAGGAAGCATCTTAGAAGTCAATGCTGAGAAAAGAAAAGTGTTTAACATAATAAAAAGGTTTAAATTTGTTTAACCAAAGATAAAAAATACTAAACAAATAAAAAAATATTTTTTTAAATTTTTTATGATTATATTTAAATTTTATTTAAAATTAAATGCTTAAAAATACGAATTTCTCAATACTGTTAAGCTTTCTTAGCTTATGGCTAACTTCTTTCTTAAAAAATGAAAGTCAAATTATTGTAGGTTTTATATTAATATTATCATTCGGAATTGTTCACGGGGCAAATGATTTACTCTTGATTAAGAAAATAAATAGCACTGAAAAAACAACTTATTGGAAAATATTATTCAATTACATAAGTATCGTTTTATTGGCAATTATTCTATTTACTTTAGTTCCTTGGTTGGCTATGCTCTTATTTATTCTTGTAAGTAGTTATCATTTTGGAGAACAGCATTGGGAAAATAAAAATTTTTACAGTTCTAAAATTGCAACTACTCTCTTCAACACAGTATATGGATTATTTATATTGTTGTTATTGTTTCAATTTCATAAAAAAGAAGTAATGACCATTTTATTGGGAATTACTGGCCTTTCACTAAATTTTATAAATATTACTTTGCTGTTAATAATTATTAGTTTCATACTATTAGGTATGTTTATCTATAATTTTTATTCTTCAAAACTTTTTCAAAAAAACCTTGCTGTTGAATTGTTGTACTTAGTAGTTTTTACAATACTATTTAAAGTAGGAAGTTTGATTTGGGCTTTTGCTATTTATTTCATTTTCTGGCACAGTATTCCTTCCTTGTTGGATCAAACCAAATTTTTGTTTGGTGATGTTTCTATTTCCAATTTTAAGCGCTATTGTAAATCGGCTTTTCTTTATTGGTTAATTTCAATTGTTGGAATTATCGTATTATACTTTGTATTAAAAGACTATAAAATCTTTGACTCAATATTTTTCTCTTTTTTAGCGGCAATAACATTTCCTCATGTCTTTGTTATTGAAAGAATGTTTCATGTTAAAAATAAAAAAACCGAGTAATTGCTTACTCGGTTTAATCTTAATTATAGATCCCTCAAAAATTCGGGATAAGCGATTCACACAATTTTTTTCAAAAATTGGTTCTCTGCTTACTTAACTTCTTCAAATTCTACATCTTGTGTATTATCGCCTTGAGCTTCTGCTTGTGGTTGAGCTTCTTGAGCTTGACCTGCTTCGCCTTGAGCATACATAGCTTCTGTAGCTACTTTCCATGCAGCATTAATATTATCAAGACCTTTTTGAATAGCTTCTAAATCTTGAGATTGGTGAGCCATTCTCAATTCTGTTAAAGCTGCTTCGATACCTACTTTATGATCATCAGATAATTTATCTCCCAATTCTTTTAGTTGACTTTCAGTCTGGAAAATCATTCCATCAGCTTCGTTCAATTTATCTGCTTTTTCTCTGGCAACTCTATCACTTTCAGCATTCATTTCAGCATCTTTTTTCATTCTTTCGATTTCTTCTGGAGTTAAACCAGAGGAAGCTTCGATACGAATATCATGTGATTTTCCTGAACCTTTATCTGTAGCCGATACTTTAATAATTCCATTAGCATCAATATCAAAAGTTACTTCAATTTGAGGAACGCCTCTTGGAGCTGGTGGAATTCCATCTAAATGGAAACGACCGATAGTTTTATTATCTGCAGCCATAGTTCTTTCTCCTTGAATTACGTGAATTTCTACACTTGGTTGATTATCAGCTGCTGTAGAGAATACTTGTGATTTTTTAGTTGGAATAGTAGTATTAGACTCAATTAATTTAGTCATTACATTACCCATGGTTTCAATTCCGAGGGATAATGGCGTAACGTCTAATAACAACACATCTTTTACATCTCCAGATAAAACACCACCTTGAATAGCAGCTCCAATAGCTACTACTTCATCAGGATTTACTCCTTTTGATGGTTTTTTACCAAAGAATTTTTCTACTTGTTCTTGGATAATTGGAATTCTTGTAGAACCACCAACGAGGATTACTTCATCAATATCTGAAGTTGATAAACCTGCATCTTTCAAAGCTTTAGCAACTGGTTCCATTGAACGTTTGACCAAAGTTTCCGCCAATTGTTCGAATTTTGAACGTGTTAAACTTTTCACTAAGTGTTTTGGTCCAGTAGCTGTAGCAGTAACATAAGGCAAGTTGATTTCTGTTTGTGTAGAAGATGACAACTCGATTTTTGCTTTTTCAGCCGCTTCTTTTAAACGTTGTAATGCCATTGGGTCTTTACGCAAATCAATTCCTTCTTCGGTATTGAATTCGTTAGCCATCCAATCGATAATTACTTGGTCAAAGTCATCGCCACCTAAATGAGTATCTCCGTTTGTAGATAACACCTCGAAAACTCCATCGCCTAATTCCAATACTGAAATATCAAAAGTTCCTCCACCTAAATCGTACACCGCAATTTTTTGATCTTTACCTTTTTTATCTAATCCATAAGCCAAAGCCGCTGCTGTTGGCTCGTTGATGATTCGCATTACTTTTAAACCTGCAATTTCTCCAGCTTCTTTTGTAGCTTGACGTTGTGCATCATTAAAATAAGCAGGAACAGTAATTACCGCTTCTGTAACGGTTTGACCCAAATAGTCTTCGGCCGTTTTCTTCATTTTTTGAAGTGTCATGGCTGACAATTCTTGTGGCGTATATAATCTTCCGTCAATATCAACACGTGGCGTGTCGTTATCGCCTTTTACCACTTTGTATGCTACAGTTGATGCTTCTTTAGCACTTTCTGTATATTTGTTTCCCATAAAACGTTTGATAGACGCTATGGTTTTTGTTGGGTTGGTCACTGCTTGTCTTTTAGCTGGATCACCTACCTTAATTTCGCCACCTTCTACAAATGCAATTACAGATGGTGTTGTTCTTTTCCCTTCCGCGTTTGCAATTACAACTGGTTCTCCACCTTCCATAACTGCCACACAAGAATTGGTTGTACCTAAGTCGATACCAATAATTTTTCCCATTTTATTTTATATTAATTGTGTTTACTGTTTAAAACTTGATTGGCATAAGTCAACTTTTGTGCCAAGCAACAAAAGAGATTGAATTGTCAGTTTGAATTAAACTAATATGACAAAGTGACATTATTAAAAAGAAAAATCCCAACCGTTTAAGTTGGGATGGTAAATCTAATCGTTCATCGAGATGAGGAACTCGTCGTTATTTCTTGTCTTCTTAATTTTATCGTTAATCGTATCCATTGCCTCAACTGGATTCATATCGGCTAGGAACTTGCGGAGAATCCACATTCTTTGCAATGTTTTTTCGTCTAACAATAAATCATCTCTTCGTGTACTTGAAGAAGTCAAATCGATAGCAGGGAAAATTCTACGGTTGGCAATTTTTCTATCCAATTGTAATTCCATGTTACCTGTTCCTTTAAATTCCTCGAAGATAACTTCGTCCATTTTTGAACCCGTTTCGGTTAAAGCTGTTGCAATAATACTCAGTGAACCACCGTTTTCTACATTACGGGCAGCACCAAAGAAACGTTTTGGTTTTTGCAAGGCATTGGCATCCACTCCACCCGAAAGTACTTTTCCAGAGGCAGGTTGTACTGTATTGTATGCTCTTGCCAATCGAGTAATAGAATCCAAAAGAATAACCACATCATGCCCGCATTCAACTAATCTTTTTGATTTTTCAAGAACGATATTGGCTATTTTTACGTGTTCCATTGGTTCTCTATCAAAGGTGGAGGCAATAACTTCACCACGAACACTGCGTTGCATATCGGTAACCTCTTCTGGACGTTCATCAATTAACAAAACAATCAAATAAACTTCGGGATGATTGGCAGCAATGGCATTAGCAATGTCTTTCAGTAACATTGTCTTTCCTGTTTTTGGTTGCGCTACAATCATGCCACGTTGTCCTTTTCCAATGGGTGAAAACAAATCTATAACTCGTGTCGAAACGCTAGCTTGTTTGTCGGCACTGTTGAATTTTTCTTGAGGAAATATTGGTGTTAAGTGTTCAAACGAAACTCTGTCACGCACGACTTGAGGATCATGACCGTTTATTTTCAAAACTCTAACCAACGGAAAAAATTTCTCTCCTTCTTTTGGTGGACGAACAACACCTTTTACAGTATCGCCGGTTTTTAAACCAAACAATCTGATTTGGGAAGTAGAAAGATAAATATCATCGGGCGAAGCTAGATAATTATAATCGGAAGAACGCAAAAAACCATAACCATCGGGCATCATTTCGAGTACGCCTTCACTTTCGATAATTCCATCAAATTCATAATCAGAATCGCGGAAATTATTTGGTTTTTTACCTTTAAAATTTGGATTATTATTGTTTGCGTTTGAATTTCCATTTTGATGTTTTGGTCTTTGTTCACGAATAGTATCCGAATTTTGGTTTGGATTTGGAGCAACTTCTGTTGCATTATTTTCAAAACTTTCAGAATTGTTGTCAGTTTGTTCTGAAACTACTTCATCTGTCGTGGTTATTTTATTCTTGTTAAAGAGTGGCTTTTTGAATTTGGGGTTTTTATTTGGAATAATTGGACTCTGTTCCAATTTTTCTGGGACTTGAGAATAATTATCAAATAAATCGCTTTGAGTAGTTTCAATCGGCTTTTTAGTTTCGGGAAGAATTCGAGCACGTTTGGTTTTACTCTCAGTTACATTATCAGCGGTAACTACAGATTTTTCAGGTTCTACTGTTTTGTTTTGATACTCTAAAATTTGCGCAATCAGCACTTCTTTTTTGGCACCAGTAACTTTTATTGTTTTTGCTAGTTTAGCAATTTCTTGAAGCTCAGAAAGCTTCATTTCTTTTAAGGCAGAAATATCAAACATGAATGTTGTTTTGATTTAATTTTTTTTTGGAAATACTACAAATGTGGGTAGAAATTTTTGATAAAGAATAGTCCGAAGAATGAAGTACTTACGGATTAGTGATGCAATAATACGAATAATATTTTATCATGCAATAGTATTTTTTAAAAAGAAACTATATTTTTGTCCAACATTTTTACATAATTATGTATAGAGTACAGACGTATTATTTGATTGGTTGTTTACTTATTTCTGCTGTTTTGCCTTTTATTTTTCCTTTATGGAAAGATGCAAACGGCAAATCATTCTATTTTATGATGGATATGGTTTATGTCATACTTTTTGGATTGAGTAATACATTATCGTTATTAAGCATAATTTCACACAAAAAAAGACAACAACAATTTGTCATGGGCAGATTGAATATCATATTGAATTTAATTTTATTAGGATTATTTGTGTATCGAACACTAAACGCATCTGGAGAAACAGCTATTTCTGAGAAAGGTGTTGGGATGTTCTTACCTATTTTTTCTATCGTACTTTTGGTTTTGGCCAACAAAGCCATCAAAAAGGATGAAGATCTCGTAAAATCTGTGGATCGACTGCGATAAACCTATAAACTTAGTTTTTTTAGTGCTGCGAAAAACCCAAGCGAAAGTTTGGGTTTTTTATTTAATCTGAACTTGTTTCAGATTCTAATTATTTTTTGCCCAGTTCTATAATCTCCAAATTCTGAATTTTATCTCCATCAATTTCAAAACGAAGCATTGTTCGTACTTGATGAAAGCCATAAATACCGCAAGCTCCAGGATTCATGTGCAACAAATTCAGTTTTTTATCAAACTGTACTTTTAAAATATGGGAATGTCCACAAATAAAAAGTTGAGGCGGATTGGTTTGTATTTCATTTCTAATAGCTTGATTGTATTTACCCGGATAACCACCAATGTGTGTGATCCAAACATCAACTTCTTCACACATAAATCTATTGTGAAGTGGAAATTCAATTCTTGCTTTGTCATTATCAATATTACCATAAACCGCTTGTAATGGTTTTAAAGATTTCAAAGTATCTGTTACGCTTAAATCGCCTACATCCCCGGCATGCCATACTTCATCAGCTTGATTGACATATTTTAAAATAGTATCATCAATATGACTATGAGTATCGGAAAGGAGAAGTATTTTTTTCATATCACAAATGTATATTAATATTTGAATTTTGAAATTGTCATTGCTATTGAATTATATAACTTTGTGACTTCAAATTTTGGAAGAAACACTTTGAGATATTTTATCGAATTAGCTTACAAAGGAACAAACTACTGCGGTTGGCAATACCAACCTGATGCCAACTCTGTTCAAGAAACGCTCAATAAAGCATTGTCTATTTTACTAAAAAAAGAAATTGATGTTGTTGGCGCTGGTCGAACCGACACAGGAGTGCATGCCAAGCAAATGTATGCTCATTTTGATTATGCTTCTGAAATTGATAGCCAACAATTAGTTCATAAACTCAATTCTTTTTTACCCAAAGACATTGTTGTTTTCAACATAATAAAAGTTTTGGATGAAGCGCATGCTCGATTTGATGCTACCAAGCGAACCTATGAATATCATATCCATACCTTTAAAGACGCATTTGAAAACGAGAGCAGTTGGTTGCATCAATTACCTTTGGATGTAGACAAAATGAACGAAGCATGTCAAATTCTTTTCAAGCACAATGATTTCGAATGTTTTTCTAAAACGAATACTGATGTAAGAACCTTTAATTGTGTTATTTTTGAAGCGC
>NZ_JBKCVI010000138.1:0-5788 GCF_046317795.1 Flavobacterium sp.
GGCATAAATCCTAATTAAGCACCAAAATCGACTACAATCTTTTTTGACGTGGGTACGGCTTGGCAGCTTAGGGTGTATTTTTTTGCCACTTCGCTAGCATCGAGTGCATAATTCACTTTCATTTCGGCGGTGCCTTCTACGATTTTACATCGGCAGGTGCCACAAACTCCCCCTTTGCAGGCAAATGGCAAATCGGCTCCGGCAGCTATGGCGCTGTCGAGAATAGTGTCGAAAGCTTCATCCATAACAAAGTGGAATTCCTTTCCGCCGTCGATGATGGTAACTTCTGTGCCATCGACTTTTTTCTCTACTATTTTGCTTATTCTTTGTTTGTCTTCTTCTGATATTCCGGTGTTGAACAGCTCGAAATGTATTTTTGCTGCTGGCAATCCGGCGGCGATTAATTCGTCTCGCAACAAGAATATCATTTCTTCCGGTCCGCAGATGAAACAGTCGTCTGTAGATGGAATATCGATAATTTTATCGGTTAAGATTTGGAGCTTTTCTTTGGTAAATCTTCCGTTCAAAAGGGCAATGCTTCGGTGTTCTTTGGTTAAAAAATGAAAGATTTCAAAACGTCCGAAATATTTATTTTTGAGTTGCTCAATTTCCTCTTTAAAGATAATTGATTTTACGGTTCGGTTGAGATAAAACAGTTTAAAAGTGCTTTTTGGTTCAGTGGCCAAATGTGTTTTGATGATGGAAAGTATTGGCGTTATTCCGCTTCCGGCGGCAAAAGCGATATAGTTTTTGGCTTGTACGGAATTGAGAGCTGTGTGGAAAGTACCGTGTGGTGAAATTACATCGAGTGAATCGCCTTTTTTTAATGTGTCATTTACGAAAGTAGAAAAAACACCTTCGTTGATTTTTTTTACAGCAACCTGCCATTTTTTTTCTATAGGGCTAGAGCATAACGAATAGGATCGTCTTTCTTCTTTGCCACCTATATTTGCTCGCACCGTTACATGTTGTCCTTGTATGAATTGGAATTCTTGCTGCAAATCGGTTGGTATATCTAAGGTAATCACCGAACAATCTTTGGTTGTTTTATAAATATCTGCGACTTTAATACTGTGGAATTTTGCCATAAATCTGATTTACGATAAACTAACAATTGTTAGTTTACTATGCAAAATTAAGGAATATTTATTTAAAAGTTACTACAACGTTTGAAAATTTTATACTTGATGATTATCAAGGGATTAATCCATTACAATTCCGTTTAACAAAACCTGAATCATATTGGATTTCAGGACAGCTGGTTCGGGGCTTTTTTTCTTTCCGTACCAAAGATATAGGGTTCGTAGCGTGGAAAGAGTGGAGAAAATAATTACTTCCAGGTTTAGATTTTTGATTTCACCATCGGCAATTCCTTTTTGGACAATAGTTCGGAAGTTCTCTTCATAGTCTTCACGCATTTTGATAAAATAAGTCAATTCGGCATCTGCCAAATGCATCCAATCGTTGTTCAAACACGCCAATGCATTGGCATCGCGCAAGGTAATATTGAGATGTAATTGAATGATTTTTTCTATTTTTTTGATGGTGGTTTCGCTAGAATTGACGACTTGGTTCATGGTGTTTGTAAATTCTTCGGCAATTACTATAATGATTAAAACCAAGATTTCCTGTTTGGATTTGATGTGATTGTACAAACTAGCCGCCTTTATATCCATGGCTTGAGCAATATCGCGCATGGTTACGGCGCTGTAACCTTTCTCTTTGAAAAGCTTGGCTGCCACGTTTATGATTTCGGTTTTTCGGTCGATAGGTTTCATTAATTCAAATATATAGAATATTTTTAGTTGGGTAACTTTTGTTACATAAATGTGTTTTAGAATGTTTTAGTTTTGCAATGAAAACATATTATAACGAACACAGAATAGAGAAAATTAAATAATTTAAAAAATTATGGGAATATTGAGCATGTTAGGTTTGGTCAGTAAATCAAAAAACATAAAAGAATTTACAAACAAAGGAGCTGTGATTATTGATGTTAGATCTCGTGGAGAATTTCAAGGTGGTCATATCAAGGGGTCAAAAAATATACCTTTGGATACCATTGCTGCAAAAATTTCTGAAATAAAAAAACTAGAAAAACCAGTAATTGTTTGCTGTCGCTCAGGTATGAGAAGTGCACAAGCCGCTTCTATTCTTAAAGAGAATGGCATCGAAGTGATAAATGGTGGTGGTTGGCAGAGTTTAGAAAGTAAGCTTTAGCTGGTAAAAGAAAAATAATTAAATGATTGTTATAGCATTACATTTTTAAATTCGTTTTCAAATCGGAATCGTTTTCAATTAGTGAATCTTTATATTCTAACTTCCATCCCATGGTGTTGGTTAGAATTAATATTTTTGAAAGCTCACTAATCAAACGATTTTGAGCATTAAACTTCAAAGATGATTTTTCAATTTTTTTTTGCTAAATTTTCTCTAACTGTTTTGTCAATTTTGTTGTAATCATCTCCATCAAATTGGTTTAAAGTACTTTGCTCAATATCGTAAAACTTTATTGTTGGGCTAATTTTTATTTCTTCTTTGGGAATATTTAGAATAGTAATTGTTTTGTTTTTTTCGTCAATATCATATTTTATTTTACTTAAATCAAAGGCAACCGTAACATCGGCATTGATAATAATAAGTGCTTTTTTCTCAAATGAAATGAAATCCATCAAATATTTTTGTTGGTCTTTATAAGTCAAAACCTCAGCAAAATGTCCTTCGGTAACCACTAATTTTCCAACATTTTTTATTTGCTTTTCTATTAAATTGGTATTGTATTCAATAGTAGATTCGTGATTGCGTGATTTAAAAAAGTTATACCCAAAAAAAAGCACCAAAGCAATCAAGAGCAATACAACCCATTTTCTAAACTCTATAACGGCTCCAAAAAAGCCAACTTTCGTTTTAGTTTGTTGTGACATTTTAAAATTGAATTTGTGGAAATTTAGATGCTAAAGTATTCATTTTTTTTATTAAATTTTTACTAAACTCCTGATGACTTGCCGAATCGGGATTAAAGGGTCGATGAGCTAATCCTTTTTGAATGGTTTCAATTTCCTGCATTATGGGAAAACAAGCTGTGGAAATATAGTTTTCAGAAAAACGTTCCCAAATATAATCGATAGCCATTTGACTTGGATGTAATAGGTCATCAGTGTAAAAACGATAATCGCGCAATTCGTCCATCATGATTTCGTAGGAAGGGAAGTAATTCGAGTTGCGAGTTTCGAGTTTCGAGTTGTGCAACCCTGAAATCAGATGCGCTTTGCTGCGCTGGTTTTGAACAAAACCGTCTTTGATGTGACGCACGGGCGAAATAGTAAAAATGAAATGACAATTCGGGTTGACTTTCTGAATTAAATCAATAGTATTCTTTATCGATTGCTCAATAACTTGTGGTGATAGAATTTCTTTTTCAAATTGATTTTGCGGTACTTTATGACAATTGGCTACAATTTTTCCAGATTGTTTATTTCTGTATACCCAAGAGGTTCCGTACGTAATGATACTATGTGTGGATTGGATTATTAGATTGTGGGATTGTTGGATTTTCAGATTTAGATTTGTTAAAAATGTTTCTTTATCCGGATGGCTTAACTCCGAATGCACTTCGTAACAATGCCATAAATTGTTGTGGAAAAAAATATCGTATTCTGTATACTTTTTACTATTGACTACTCTTGAAACTAAGTTTTCAATAGCAACGGGATTAAAAATAATTCCAAATGGATTGGTTGTTATTTGGAATTTAAAATATTGGAATTTATCGCCAATATTCTCGGCAAAACAAGAACCTAAAGCCAGTATCTTAGAGTGATACTCAATTGGGTTTTTGTAACGGGATATTGGGACTTTGGTGGTAAAATTCACTTGGCTTTTTTAAAATTCAATAGATAAAATCATAAACCTTCAATACTAACATTTAGTAAAAAATCTTGTATTTCTTTCTCTGTTGGTGGATTTGGAATTAAATAGGAAATTTCCTCGTCATAATTTATTCCCTTGAAATAGCCAATCTGAGCAATAAATTGCTTTTCTATAAATTCGTCTCCAAAAATCTCTTTTGCTTTTGTTAAAACTTCTTTAAACGCAAAATGAAATTTAAGAATAAAATAAAGGTCAACATAATCCTTCCACTTGGCTCTTCTTCCTAATGCAAATGCTTTCATTGCTGCAAGTGTTAGTAAATCTGGCATTTTGATAATTCCTTTTAATTCAGAACTAATTGGAACTTTATACGGAAATGAAAAGAAAGTTATTTTTACCCCATTTGCGGACATATTTAACTGATTATAATCGGCAAAAGAAACTTTATAATCTATCGTTTTAAGTTTAGAGAAAATATCTTTTTTGCGAATATCTTTTTCTTTAAATAAATCAAAATCAATGGATTCTCTATGCCCAATATGTAAGGCAATAGCCGTTTCACCAACCAAATAATATTCTCTTTTGAATTGAACTAAGGTTGAAAGTAATTGATTTTGTGCTTTATTTAAAATTTCAAGATGCATATTTGTAAGCAATTCTGCCCATTAAATCTAACATTTCCGGAATATAATTTCCTACTTTTCTATCTGTAACTAGTTCATAAACACGTTTCAATTCTTGAAAACCAATAATTGAAATAAGCTCTTTTACATCTTCCCAAGTACCATAGTTAAAAATAAATTCAACCAACACTTCATTGTCTATATTTGGAATAGCTTCTTTTTTAATGTACCAAAAAAGAGAAGCATTTTTTTCTATAAATTCGGCTCTTGTCAATGTAATAGAGTTTGCGGGTTAACGATTTATATTTTCAAATTTTAAAAGTAAAAATTCTAATCAAATATAAGAAAAAAAGTTACTATTTAGGTTCAATAATGATACTTCAAAACAACGCCAAAAATCGTAGTGGAAGAAAATATCGTTTTCTGTATACTTTTTATTATTGTCTACTCTTGAAATGAGGTTTTCAATAGAGACCGGATTAAAAATTATTCCAAATGGATTGGTTGTTATTTGGAATTTAAAATATTGGAATTTCTAACTGTATTTTCGGCAAAACAAGAACCCAAAGACATTATATTGGAATTATAATCTATCGGATTATTTGACTTTGAAATAGGAATTTTAGTCGTGAAGTTCATTTTATATTTTAAAAACTATTTCAAAAATACAAAATAGCATCCAAAATTAAGACTTACTATTTTACTTCTGGATTAAGCTTCCTAGTTTAGTCTCTTGTAAAAGTAGTTTTTACAACAAATGTTCCTTCTGGTTCTATTACTGTTTGTTTCACAATTAGTTCTTCCGATGTTAATTTTTCAATAGTATAAACGTATTCATATATAATAGGATCAAAATTGGTGTTGGATACAGTTAATATATTCCCATTCAATACCCATAATGACGGTTCAACTTCTGTTAGTTCACATGCACTATTAAACCCGTTGAAAGTTAACTCTCCATTATCGAAAAATTCTTGAAAATCTTTATTTGTAGCACAGTCATGATTGTAATTTTCAAAAGGACCATTGTCATAAGTTCCTCCTTTAATATACCATTTTCCTAGAAGGTTTTGCGAATTAATAGCTAATCCATTGTTATCATTATTAGTACAAGCTGCAGATAATACTACAAAACCAATATAATAACTTTTTTCATTTGAACATATTTATTTCACAAAAGTAACAGCTTTCTCCAAAGCTTCTTTAATTCCAGCCACATTTTTTCCACCAGCTGTTGCAAAGAAAGGTTGTCCGCCTCCGCTGCCTTGAATGTATTTCCCCAATTCGCGAACTAC
>NZ_JBKCVI010000139.1:0-9321 GCF_046317795.1 Flavobacterium sp.
GCATTCACTAGACAATAAAGATATTCTTTTAATCATTGACCGTATTGTAGTTAAAGAGGAAGAAGAATTCTTCAACAGATTGGCTGATGCCGTACAAACGGCTTTTTTTGAAGGAAAAGGTGTTTGTTATTTACAAGGATTAGATACTAAAAAACGATTGGAATTCAGTGCTAATTTTGAATTGGATGGAATTACTTTTTTAGAACCCAATATTCATCTATTTAGTTTTAATAATCCTTATGGTGCTTGTCCAACTTGCGAAGGTTATGGAAACATAATTGGTATAGATGGTGAATTAGTTATACCAAACACAGCGCTTTCTATATATGAAAATGCCATTTATCCTTGGCGTGGTGAAAGTATGGGATGGTATCGTGACCAATTGGTAAACAATGCCTACAAGTTTGATTTTCCAATACATAAACCTTATTTTGAACTTACCGAAGAGCAAAAAGAGCTCCTGTGGAAAGGTAATAAATTCTTTATTGGATTGGATGATTTTTTCAAAGAATTAGAAGAAAAAAACTATAAGATACAAAATCGTGTGATGTTATCGCGCTATCGGGGTAAAACCAAATGTACTACTTGCAAAGGAAAACGACTGCGCAAAGAAGCAAATTATATTACTATTGGCGGTAGCACTATTTCTGAATTGGTTGACTTATCAATAAAACGATTAATTCCATTTTTCAAAGAGCTTTCTCTTTCTGAATATGACCAAAAAGTAGCCAAACGTTTGCTAATTGAAATCAATAACCGATTGGCTTTCCTGAGTGATGTTGGTTTAGATTATTTGACTTTAAACAGAAACTCTGCTACACTATCTGGAGGTGAATCACAGCGAATTAATCTAGCAACTTCATTAGGAAGTAGTTTAGTAGGTTCGATGTATATTCTCGATGAACCCAGCATTGGCTTGCATCCAAAAGATACCGAACGATTAATTAAGGTATTAAAAAACCTTCGTGACTTGGGCAATACGGTTATCGTTGTAGAACACGACGAAGACATCATGAAAGCTGCAGATAGAATTATTGACATTGGTCCCGAAGCGGGCACTTTTGGTGGTGAATTAGTAGCCGAGGGGACTTTTGATGAAATTCTAAAAGCAGATTCGTTGACAGCAAAATATTTAAACGGACAACTTGAAATTGCAGTTCCAAAAAATCGCAGAAAGTCGAACAACTTTATTGAAATAAAAGGGGCTAGAGAAAACAATTTACAAAACATTGATGTTGTCTTTCCTTTGGAAAGTTTAACGGTTATTACAGGTGTTTCTGGTAGTGGAAAAAGCACTTTGGTAAAAAAAATATTATTTCCAGCGATGCAGAAAAAACTAGAAGGAATTGGCGATAAAGCTGGTCAATTTACTGAAATAACAGGAAGTTTTTCACATATCAAACACATTGAATACGTTGACCAAAATCCCATTGGGAGAAGTTCACGCTCGAATCCAGTGACGTATATCAAAGCGTATGATGATATTCGCGATTTGTATGCGAAAGAAAAACTGTCTAAAGTTCGTGGTTATCAAGCCAAACATTTTTCGTTTAATGTGGATGGTGGTCGATGCGAAACGTGCAAAGGAGAAGGTTCCATCAATGTAGAAATGGTTTTTATGGCTGATGTTTCCTTACCCTGTGAAACTTGTGGCGGAAAACGATTTAAGAAAGAAGTATTGGAAGTGTCGTTTGAAGGGAAAAATATTGATGATATCCTAACGATGACTATTGATGATGCCATTACTTTCTTTGCCGAAAACAAACAAACCAAAATAACGCAAAAGTTACAGCCCTTGCAAGATGTTGGATTGGGTTATGTGCAATTGGGACAATCCTCTTCTACCCTTTCGGGTGGCGAAGCACAGCGGATTAAATTAGCTTCGTTTTTGGTAAAAGGCGTGACCAAAGAAAAAGCACTATTTGTTTTTGACGAACCTACTACGGGTTTGCATTTTCATGATATAAAAAAACTGTTAGCATCTTTTGATGCTTTAATCGAAAAAGGGCATTCCATCATTGTAGTGGAACATAATCTTGACCTTATAAAATGTGCTGATTGGATTATTGATTTGGGTCCAGAAGGGGGCGAGAATGGTGGACAATTATTAGCCGTTGGAACTCCAGAAGACGTTGTGAAGAACAAAAAGTCAATTACTGGTTTTTATCTTAAAGAAAAGTTATAAAAGTTTTTATTTAATTACTATTTTCTTTGTAATTCTTACTTTACTCGCTTCAAAAACAGCCAAATACATTCCTTTAGCTAATCCTATTAATGAAACAGTTTCTAGTAACTGTGCGTTTTGAAATTGTTTATTCAAAACGACTTTTCCTTGCATATCCATTAGAGAAAAAGTATATTCACTAGCTTCAAGTGACCCTAAACTAATATTCAAACTGTCTTTAGCTGGACTTGGAAAAAAACTAATTTGATTATCATCATAACTAGCGTTTGTTAATGTTGTAGAGGCTTTGGCAAAATGCAACATCGCTCCAGTAGCAGCTTTGGCAATATTGTAAACATAAACTGGATCCATATTGATTAATAAATCAGTTGCGGTATGCCTGTGAGGTGTTTCATTTTTTTCAAAAAAACCAGTAATGATTTCGTTATTATCTTCAAACGGCATATAATCGGATGCATAAGCATAAGACAAAAAAGTATTTAATGGCGAGTATAAATCAACACAAGTAATTAACTGATTAGTGAACATATTTGAAGCAGCATTGTTTGAAGTTGGACTGCCAGTGTCTCTCTCGCAAGTAATGGTATCATTAATCATATCGGCTCTTCCTCCTACTTCGTCTATATTAAAAACCAAGCGAATGTCCATTTTAGGAGTAGTTCCGTTTACTACTGTAGAAACAAAGTGTTGGCTTCCTATCAAACCATCTTCTTCTCCACTAAAATTGATAAATTTTATGGAATATTCCGTTGGAATGTTTCTCAATAAACGAGCCACTTCAAATATGGTAACTACTCCGCTACCATTATCATTAGTTCCTTTGCCTGCTATGGTATCATAATGTCCGCATAAAATGATAAACGTATTTGGATATAGCGTTCCCACTTTTGTAACTACCAAATTTTTACAGGTTGTAGCCCCATTTGTAAAACTATATTCTTGCATTTGAGCAGCGGTATATCCGTAGCTTAAATATTCTGCTTTTAACCAATCAAGAGTGTTTTGTAATGAAGTTGTGCCTCTTCTTTTAACTCCTAAATTTTCAAATTCAGTTAGGTTATTAAGAACATTGGAAGCTGATACTTGATCTGCAACACTTCCATAATAGGGAATAAAAATTTGAGTATGTCCTTTAGCAATAAAAAACAATAAGAAAAGTGAAAATAGTAGTTTTTTCATTGATGATTTGATACTATACATTCGTTTAATTTAAAAAATCGTTAGCAAATGTAATCAATAAAAGAACATATTTCAATGTGTAAATTTATTTTATTAATACAAAATACCATTCGCAAACCTTTAAAAACAAAGCTTTTAAAACATCTTAATCAAAACTTAAGAATTAATTACCTTTTTTTGGCACACCAATTGAAATAGTGTGTGTAACGGAAATGATTTCTGTTCGAAGAAGCTGAAAATCGATAGAGTAAGCAAAACGCATAAATGAATAGATCATGAAAAAAATTACCTTTTTAGTAGCAAGCGTTTTAATGACAACTGGATTTATAAACGCAACAGAAAGCAGAACAAGATTCAGCTTTGAAGAACCAATTTCATTTGTAGAAAGAGGCATTGAGTTTTTTGTTTTTCAAAATGGAGATTTTGATTTTAATACGCGTCCACAGGATGGCCAAGGAGATTATTTTTATAAAGCTGCCGGAAAACGTGGTGCTTCAATTAACGAAAGAAGAACATTTAACTATGGTACTAGAATAGAACATGATAGTTTTGGTAGGGTTAGACGCGTTGGTAACACGTTTATCAATTACGATAGTAACGATAGAGTAAGTCGCATTGGAAGTGTTTATATGAGATATAACAGAGTTGGTTTAACTCAAATTGGTGGAATGAGAATTATATACAACTACAGAGGTGAAATAGTAGACACAGTTGGAGCTATTAAAAGGTATTATAACTCTGGTTATGCCTACAACTATACTAATGATCATTATTATACTGCTTCAAACTATACTGACAATGATTATTACTATTATAGAGCAGATGGCACCAAAGCTAAAATAGAAGAAAAAAAATAAGTTAGGTTAAATTGAAAGTCATTTTAAATAAAAAACCGCTTCGACGAAACGAAACGGTTTTTTAATGGAGCCGGCGGAGGGACTCGAACCCACGACCTGCTGATTACAAATCAGCTGCTCTAGCCAACTGAGCTACGCTGGCCAACTCAACTTGTGTGCAAATATATAAGTCAAATTTAATTCACCAAAATATTTGAGAACTTTTTTCTATTATAGTGCGTTGATTTTTTCAACCAATTGATTTGCGGTTTGTTCTAATTCTACATTGATTTGTTTGAAATGCGCTTTTTTATTTTCTACTTTTTTAGCATTCACTTTTTCAATCAAACCATCGAAAGACGAAATCGCTTCGTCAATAATTGCATTTGTTTTATCAGAAGGTTTTCCTATAGTTGTCATCTCATATATATAAACCGCTTCAATAATATCACCTAATACAAAATTGATGTCTTTTTTTAAATTCTTAACACTTGGCATTTTCTTTTATTTTTAAAATTTAACTATGTTCCGTTCGACCTCTCGGTCTCGGGTGGTGCAAAACTACATTAAATCTTTAGAATACAAACTACGAAATATAAATTTCTAAGATGGAAGCGCTACCAGACAATTCAAAATTAGTTAAAGCTGCAGGAATTAAGACTGTATCTCCTTTTTGATAATAAAAAATTTCTGTATTAATTTTCAATTCAAAACTTCCATCAACGCACATGTAAACCGTGAAAGAATTTTGATTTTTATTCACTTTTACCGCTCCATTTAAAGGAATAAAATTAGTGGTGAAATAACGACAATCAACTATTGTATTTGATAGGTTTTCATTTTTTGAATAGTATTTTTGAGCATCAACAGTTTCATAATTGATAGCTTCTAACGCTAAATCAATATGCAATTCGCGAGTATTTCCATTGGCATCTACTCTATCAAAATCATAAACTCTATAGGTAACATCCGATGTCTGTTGGATTTCGGCTACTACAATTCCGGCACCAATGGCATGAATAGTTCCCGTTTCTAAGAAAAAAACATCGCCTTGTTTTACCTTTTTAGTATCCAGAATATCAACAATTGTTTTATTATTAAGATGTTTCAAATACTCTTCTGGTGTAGACTTTTCCTTAAATCCTACAATCAATCGGGCATTTTCATCAGCTTGCATCACATACCACATTTCGGTTTTGCCAAAAGAATTGTGACGTTTTTTGGCCAATTCGTCATTTGGATGCAATTGTATGGATAAATCTTCGCGAGCATCAAGGTATTTGAACAATAATGGGAATTGTTTGCCAAATTTCTTATAAGCTTTTGTTCCTAATATTTCGTCTGGAAATTCATTGATTAATTCGTTGATTGATTTTCCTTTGTAAAAACCATTTGCGACTATACTTACATCGTTTTCAACGGTAGATATTTCCCAACTTTCGCCAGTAATATTAGATGATATGGGTTTGTTGAGATATGTTTTTAATTTAGTTCCACCCCAAATTCGTTCTTTTAAAATAGGTTCAAACTGTAAAGGATATAGTTTCATTTGGAATGAATTATTAAGCAAACTTAGAATGTTTTTAAAACCTTGAGCGCTTTTGTGATATGAATTTTTGCCAAAGTAGAATCAAAAACAAATTGCACTATCCCATTTTTATCAATCACATAAGTGGCTCTTCCTGGAAGCAACCCTAAGAAATCGTTGGGGACACCAAATGCGTTTCTGATTTTTTTGTTTGTATCAGAAAGTAAAATAAAAGGAAGTTTATACCTTGATGCAAATTTTTTATGGGATGATAAACTGTCACTGCTAATACCGATAACTTCTGCTCCTAATGTTTTAAAATCTTCATATTGGTCTCGAAAAGTGCATGCTTGAATGGTACATCCTGGTGTGTCATCTTTTGGATAAAAATAAATTACCATGGGCTGTCCTATATAATCCCGAACTTCAAAAGAATTTCCATTACTATCTATTGCAGTAAAAATTGGAATTTTATCACCTACTTGCAGTGCCATTATTCGCCTTTATAAGTTACAAAATTTCGAGGTGTTTCATAAAGAACAACTTCTAAATCTTTATTTGTGTCAATTTGTTTTCTGAGTTTTTGCCAAATAACCACAGCTATATTTTCGGCAGTTGGATTTAAATCTTTAAAATCGGGAACATCCAAATTTAGATTTTTATGATCGAAAGCATTTTCAATATGTTCTTTAATTAAATCGGCTAGAATTTTTACATCCATTACAAAACCTGTTTCTTGGTCAATTTCTCCTGTAACCGAAACAATGAGTTCATAATTATGTCCGTGAAAATTGGGATTATTGCACTTTCCAAAAACGACATCGTTTTTTTCCATCGACCAATCTTTTCGATACAATCGATGGGCGGAATTGAAATGTGCCTTTCTTGATACGGTTACTTTCATAGTGATTTTAGATTTTTGATTGTCGATTTAAGATTGTTGATTGTGAATAGGTGATTGTTTTTTAAATTAGGAAATCTGTCATCAACTGTCAGCAATCTTATATCTTATGGTCTTCAAGGTAATGATAAAATTCGTCAAAAATAATTTTAAACCAAATGGTATAAATATCAGGATTTTGAATCATGTCTTTTCGCACTTCTTCAATACACATCCATTTCCAGCTTTCTACTTCATCTGAATTAATAACTGGTTCATCATCATAACGCCCAATCATCACATGATCTAATTCGTGCTCTGTTAAACCATTATCAAAAGGCGCTATATAGATAAAATGAAACAGTTCTTTTAACTCGGTTTTAATACCCATTTCTTCATACAAACGGCGTGTTCCTGCTTGAATATTAGTTTCTCCTTCTCGCTGATGACTGCAACAGGTGTTTGTCCACAGCAATGGCGAATGGTATTTTTGATGTGCTCGTTGTTGCAACATGATTTCGTTATTTTTATTTAACACAAAAACCGAAAAAGCACGATGCAGAATCGCCTTTTCATGAGCTTCGAGTTTGTTCATCAAACCAATTGGTTCATCTTGTTCATTAACCAAGATTACTTTTTCTTCAATCATAACTTATTCTATTTGTCACCCTGAGCGAAGTCGAAGGGCAAAAATACAAAAAAAATACGGCGACCATAATTAAACAACTCGAACAACCGTTAAACTTTCCTTAAATCACTAAAATTTGCAATCTAACCGACATTTAAACAAGGTATCTAGCGTAAATTTGTATCAGATTTAAAAAACATTACTATGAAAAAATCCATTTTAAACTATTTACTTTTGCTTCCGATGTTTCTTGTAACAGCTTGTGGGCAAAACAACAATTCAGAAACTAAAAAAACAAAAACCAATGCTATGGAAAATATAATTTCAAAACCAAATAATCCTTATTATTCTAATACCGATACTACAAAATTAAATGTATCCGATGCGGAATGGAAAAAAGTATTGTCTCCCGATTTGTATGCTGTTGCGCGAGAAGCCGATACCGAAAGGGCTTTCACCGGAAAAATGTGGCAATCTGAAACCAAAGGAACCTATTATTGTGCCGCTTGTGGGTTGAAACTTTTCAAATCAGAACAAAAATTTGTGAGTAGTTGTGGATGGCCAAGTTTTTTTGAGCAAGAAAATAAAAATAGTGTTGTTTTCAAAGATGATAATTCTTATGGCATGAAACGTACCGAAGCGCTTTGCGGCAGATGCAACAGCCATTTGGGACATCTATTTGACGATGGTCCAGAGCCAACTGGAAAACGCTATTGCATGAATGCCATTTCCTTGGATTTTGTTCCCGATGGAGTTACCTCAACTACAGGAAATTTGGATACTATTGTACTTGGTGGTGGCTGTTTTTGGTGTGTGGAAGCCGTATACGAAAACTTGGAGGGTGTAAAAAGTGTCTATTCTGGTTATGCTGGCGGAACTGTTGAAAATCCAAGTTATGAAGAAGTTTGTACTGGTAGAACTGGTGCTGCTGAAGTAGTTGAAATTACGTATGACAAATCCAAAACCAACTTGGACGAAATATTCCAAGTGTTTTTTACTGTTCACGACCCAACAACCTTAAACCGTCAAGGTGCAGATGCCGGAACACAATACCGTTCAGCCATTTTTTATAAAAATGAAAATGAGAAAAAAGCGGCTGAAAGTTTAATTAAGGAATTGAATGAAAAGGTTTTTGCTAACAAAATTGTAACTACATTGGAACCTTTAAAAAAATTCTACAAAGCGGAATCCTATCATCAAGGGTATTATCAAAACAATAAAAATCAACCCTATTGCCAAATGGTTATTCAACCAAAGCTTGAAAAATTTGAAAAAGTTTTTAAAGATAGATTGAAAAAGAAATAGAAAATATAAAATTATTATTAAACACAGATTTCACAAATTAGCACAGATAAATTTGTGGTAATTTGTGAAATTTGTGTTTAACTTTTTATAAAATATAATCCGTATTAATAAAATTAGATTCCTTACTATTCAGTAAAGCTTGAAGAATTTCGTTATTATAAGCATTATCTTTTGAAGCCACAAAAGTTCGAATGGAAAACGAACGCAACGCATCGTGAATACTTAAGGTGCCAACTGCAGAATCTTTTCTTCCGGTAAACGGATACACATCGGGTCCACGCTGGCAAGAACTATTCAAATTTACACGACAAACCAAGTTCACCAATGTATCTATTAGCGGTGCAATGGTTTTGATATCTCTACCAAACAAACTCACTTGCTGTCCATAGTTAGATTCTGCCATATCGTTCAATGGTTCTTGAATATCTTTAAAAGTAATTATTGGAATAACAGGGCCAAATTGTTCTTCATGATAAACACGCATGGATTTATTTGTAGGAAACAAAACCGCAGGGAAAATAAAATTTTCGGTACGCGCACCACCTTTTTGATTGATAATTTTGGCTCCTTTTGCTGTGGCATCGTCAATCAATTCTTGAATATAATTTGGTTTTTCTACTTCTGGCAAAGGCGTTAACAAAACACCTTTCTCCCAGGGATTGCCAAAAGGTAAAGCATCCACTTTCTCGGCAAATCGCTTGTTAAATTCTTCGGCAATAGACTCATGAACATATAGAATTTTGAGTGCTGTGCAACGCTGTCCATTGAAAGATAGTGTTC
>NZ_JBKCVI010000140.1:0-11173 GCF_046317795.1 Flavobacterium sp.
TACTTTAATAGTAAAAGTAAACAAACCATTAGTTGCATTTTTAAAACCAATTGGAAATCTTTTATTTTCATCAAAACTAGTCGTTGAGTGAACATAAAGTTCATTGTTTAAAACCAAATACATGTCTGCGATAATATCAGCTTCTGCTGCTGGAAACTTTGAGTCAGCTAAATCGACTCCATCAATGGCAGTTGGAAGAAAACAAACTGCAATTTGTCTAACTGCTTGGTTATTTAAAGATGTATTTACAATAAAATGCGGTGTAGGACTTTTACTTATTTGTGTATAATCTATTCCTGCAACATTAGGTATATCATCAAAAAAACCATGATCCGCCGCTTGAACTGCATTAGAGTTTCTTTCAAATTGTGAGTTGTTTGCAACACCTTCCCTGCGAAAAAGGCGATATGAATTTCGCATTTGAACTGTACCATTAGCTGCACCTCTTACCATAAAACCTTGACCAATTGGCGAAAATCTCCTTTGATAAACATTATTTGGATTACTAAAAACAGATCCTTGATTTCCAGCTAAATCGTAAGTATAAAAAGTAGCTGGAGTATATACACTAGTACTTCCATTATAAACCCCATAGCCGCCTCTATATTGTGCTATATTATGAGAATTTACAGTTTTATCTTGTTCCCAAAAAAGTGCTGTACCATCAATGGCATTATTTAAAGGATCAGTTAGAAAAGAATTTAAATCAATAGCAGAAGAATAAGGATTTCCTGTTAAAGTAAATCTATTCAACCCTACATTTATGGTTATATTTCCATCATTTGGTTTTCCTCTAAAGTCACAACGTTGTGCGCTTCCAGGATTATTAACTACTGGTTCACCAACATTCGTTGCATCTGATCCACTTGTCCCTTTCATGGTAAATCCTTCTCCAGCTTGTATATCTGTATTAGCTTGTGAATGAACCCATTGAGAATAGTTTGTAGAAGACAAAAATCGCCAAATCCAATAGGATGCAATCGCCATTGAACCAGCACTTGAAACGCCATTGAATGAAGCACTGACGATAGCAGGTGTTGAAGCAATATTTGTGGTAGGAACATGTAACATTGTTATACCAAAAGGTTCATTTCCTGGCGTAGCCGAAGCATTCCCAACTGGTGAACACCAATAGTTATAGGCAAAATTATTGACTGTTCCTTCTTGAAAAACAGATAACCTACCTGTTCCTCTGTTTGCTGAAGTACCCGTGGTACCTTGAAGAAGTTGCCCTTGATTTCTTAGATAAAAATTACTGTTTGTCCCATTCAGTTCAACGGCACCAGTAACATAAACATATGAATTTCTATTGAACACATAACTATTATTGCTTACATAAAGTTGCGCTTGTAAATTAACCGATAAGACAAACATATAAACAAACAGTAACTTCCTCATTTTGAAATAATTTTGACATTTGTAAAAGTAGAAAAATAAACTTAAACAAAAAATAATTATTTTTTTATAAATTTAAGATGATTAAGCAAGACCCTATTGTTTAAAAAGTTAATATCTTTCTCATTTTCATAGGCTTCTCTTTCAAACGAAATGTTTCTATATGCTATTTTCCAATCTCTGTATTGAAAAAAGCGAATTACAAATTCTAAGCCATACCAAATAAAAAAAGGCACAAAAAGCAATTCTAATTGCTGACGAAGATGTATTTTTTCATGATTTAACAACACCAAATCATTTTTACTTTCCTTAAATTTTAAAAAAATAAAGGGAAAAACAGCAATGCTATTAAAACCTCTTGGAATTAAATATTTTAAAACGACTAGTATCATTACTTAGAAAGTCTTTAAATTTGTAGCTATGAATGACCAAAATAACGAAAATAAATTAATTGAAGGCGAAGATTATTATTTGACACCTGAAGGATATCGTTGCTTTACTGAAAAATATCACTTAAAACGTGGCTATTGTTGTAAAAGTGGTTGCCGTCATTGTCCATATGGATTTGACAAAAAAACTGGAACTATCAAAAAGTGATTAGTGACGAGTAAGAATAAATAGCCAACAACAAACTATAAATCATTAACTTAAAATGACATTTCAAGAACAAATAGCACAAGGAATTCCATCCGTTCTCCCAAATCCAAAACCGTATGAAGCAGAAATCAACCATGCTCCAAAACGAAAAGAAATTCTATCGGAGGAAGAAAAAAAGTTAGCCCTAAAAAATGCATTGCGTTATTTTGAACCTCATCATCATACAACTCTTTTGTCAGAATTCAAAGAAGAATTAGAACAATACGGACGCATCTATATGTATCGTTTTCGCCCCGATTATAAGATGTATGCCCGACCCATTTCCGAATATCCTGGAAAATGCGAACAGGCCAAAGCCATCATGCTCATGATTCAAAATAACTTGGATTATGCGGTGGCGCAACATCCACATGAATTAATTACCTATGGCGGTAATGGGGCCGTTTTTCAAAACTGGGCACAATACCTATTAACCATGAAATATTTAGCTGAAATGACCGACGAGCAAACCTTAGCTATGTATTCCGGTCATCCTATGGGATTATTTCCATCACACGCAGCAGCGCCAAGAGTAGTGGTTACCAACGGAATGGTTATCCCCAATTATTCCAAACCAGATGATTGGGAGAAAATGAATGCCTTAGGTGTCTCCCAATACGGCCAAATGACCGCCGGAAGTTATATGTATATTGGTCCACAAGGTATCGTTCACGGAACCACCATCACCGTTTTAAACGGATTTAGAAAAATAAAAAAATCTCCCAAAGGTGGATTATTCGTAACCTCTGGATTGGGCGGAATGAGTGGCGCACAACCGAAAGCCGGAAATATTGCAGGGTGTATAACCGTTTGCGCTGAAGTTAATCCGAAAATTACACATATTCGTCACTCACAAGGTTGGATTAATGAAGTAATTGAAAATATTAACCAACTAGTTCCAAGAGTTAAAAAAGCATTAGAAAACAATGAAGTGGTCTCTATAGCTTATCTAGGAAATGTAGTGGATGTTTGGGAACGTTTCGACGAAGAAAATGTGCATATCGATTTGGGTTCCGACCAAACATCACTACACAATCCGTGGGCTGGCGGTTATTATCCAATGGGATTTACTTTTGAAGAGTCAAATGATTTAATGGCGAACAATCCGGATAAATTCAAAGAAGAAGTTCAAAAAACACTGCGTCGTCATGCGGCAGCCATCAACAAACATACCGAAAAAGGAACGTATTTCTTCGATTATGGAAATGCCTTTTTACTCGAAGCTTCTCGTGCTGGAGCCGATGTTTTTGCTGAAAATCATATCGATTTCAAATACAACAGTTACGTTCAAGACATTATGGGACCCATGTGTTTCGATTACGGTTTTGGGCCATTCCGTTGGGTTTGTGCCTCTGGAAAACCAGAAGATTTAGCAAAAACTGATGCCATCGCCTGCGAAGTTCTTGAAGAAATGATGAAAAATTCTCCATCCGAAATCCAGCAACAAATGGCCGATAACATTCAGTGGATTAAAGGCGCACAAGAAAATAAATTAGTGGTTGGTTCACAAGCTAGAATTTTGTATGCCGATTCCGAAGGTAGAATAAAAATAGCTGAAGCTTTCAACCAAGCCATTGCACGTGGTGAAATTGGCTACGTCATTTTAGGTCGTGATCATCACGATGTTTCGGGAACTGACTCGCCTTACAGAGAAACATCTAACATCTATGACGGTTCAAGATTTACTGCCGATATGGCCATACAAAATGTCATAGGTGATAGCTTCCGTGGTGCCACTTGGGTTTCGATACACAATGGCGGCGTCGTGGGTTGGGGCGAAGTAATTAATGGAGGATTTGGTATGGTTCTTGATGGTTCTACAACAGCGTCAAAACGCCTAGAATCAATGCTTTTCTGGGATGTGAACAATGGAATTTCTAGAAGAAGTTGGGCACGAAACGAAGGCGCTATTTTTGCTATAAAAAGAGCGATGGAAACGCAACCTTTATTGAAAGTAACCATCCCTACTATAGTTGATGATGCTTTATTGTAACCAATAATTATAACCATGAAAAAGTTTGTATTTTTTTCGTTTTTCGTAGTGCTACTTTGCTCTTGTAGTGCTGTAAAAGTTTACTCAGATTATGATAAAAAAGTAGATTTTACTTCCTATAAAACCTTCGCTTTTTACAAAGCTGGAATTGACAAAGTTGAAATATCGGATTTAGACAAAAGAAGAATTCTGAACTCTATTGACGAAGTCTTAACTACCAAAGGGTTGACTAAAAGTGAAACACCCGATTTGTTAATCAATTTTTTTACAAAAGAACGTGAGCAAGTAGATGTGAACCAATTCAATATGGGTTGGGGTTATGGCTGGGGTTGGGGTTGGGATCCATGGATGTGGGGTGGAAATACTTCTGTAAACAGATATGTTGAAGGTACATTATTCATCGATTTGATAGATGCTAAGAAAAAAGAATTAATTTGGCAAGGTGAAGGAATTGGTGTTTTAACCAAGGACACGAATAAAAAAGACGCACTAATTAAAGAGTTTGTTACCAAAATTTTGGCGCAATATCCACCGCAGAAGAAGTAATCAGTCTTCCTGTCGGCAGACAAGTGTTCAGTACTTAGTAGGCAGATAAAAATAGAACCGTTACGAGAGTTGCGGTTTTTTTTTTGCCCAGATGGGAACGGCATCCTTTTTATCTCGTTCTTAAAACGAGATAAAAAGATATAGTGGACAGCTGGAAAATGCTCCTAAAAAAAGTAATTATTTTTCAGTTTTTGGTGGTCAGAATACCTCGACTGCACTTCGACTACACTCAGTGTAAATTAGCTCGGCAGGACAACTCAAAACCGACAACCGACAACGGTCAACTAATACTCCAACAATTCCTCCATCTTCAATCTCACTTTATCCGCATTTGGAATCATCGTAAACTCCAAAGTACTATTCAACGGAATCGCAGGCATATTCTCCGAACCAATGACCATTACTGACGCATCGAGGTATTTGAAACATTTTTCTTGAATTAATCCCGCCAAACTTCGAGCAAACGAATTATTCGTTGGTTCTTCGGTGACTAACAAACATTTTTTGGCTTTTTTAACCGATTTAAAAATAGCTTCTTCGTCTAATGGATACAAGGTTCGCAAATCGATAATTTCCACTTGATTTTTCATCGTAGTAGACGCATTCAATGCCCAATGTACGCCCATTCCGTAGGTAATAACGGTAATCGTTTCATTGGTTTCTTGTTCCCAAATCTCTTGAACGATATTTGCTTTTCCAAAAGGCAAGATGTAATCTTCACTTGGTTCGTTTACTCTGGCAGTATCAGTGCCTTTTACTTTACTCCAATACAATCCTTTATGCTCCAAAATGACCACCGGATTCGGGTCGTAATACGCTGCTTTTAGTAATCCTTTTAAATCGGCTCCGTTGCTTGGATAGGCAATTTTGATGCCTCGAATATTCGTCAACACACTTTCTACAGACGAAGAGTGATAAGGACCACCACTACCATAAGCACCAATCGGAACACGGAGAATCATACTCACCGGCCATTTTCCATTCGTTAAAAAACATGAGCGGCTTACTTCGGTAAACAATTGATTCAGTGCTGGCCAAATGTAATCGGCAAACTGAACCTCGACAATTGGTTTTAAGCCAACAGCCGACATTCCTACCGTTGAACCCACAATAAACGCTTCTTGAATGGGTGTGTTAAAAACGCGTTCGTCTCCGAATTTTTGCGCTAAGGTTGCAGCTTCCCTGAAAACACCGCCCAATCTTCCGCCTACGTCTTGACCGTATAACAAACATTCTGGGTGTTTATTCATTAATTCTTCCACAGCAAATAGTGCACAATCCACCATCACTACTTTATTTTCCCGCTCTGGATTTCGTTCGCCTACCTCCTCTGTAATTGGTGTTGGTGCAAAATCGTGCGTAAATAAATCTTCGGGTTTTGGATCTTCGGCTAGTTGTGCTTTTTCGAAATCTTTTTGAACAGTCTCAATTGCCTTTTTTTCTATTTCTAAAATCTGAAAATCTGAAAATCCGCAGTCCTTTAATTGTTTCATCAAAACCGGAAACGGATCTCTCGATTGCGCTTCTTCCAAATCATCACGATACCATTCCATTCGAACTCCCGATGTATGATGATTCAATAGCGGCACTTTAGCATGAATCAAAAACGGGCGACGTTCTTCGCGTATCGTTTTCACTACTTTTTGAACCGCTAAATAACTTTCCGTAAAATTTGATCCGTCGATAGAAATTGCTTCAATTCCGTGAAACCCTTTGGCGTATTCAAACGCATTTTGCGCTCGGGTTTCAGCTGCATTTGCCGAAATATCCCAACCGTTATCCTGAACTAAATATACTATTGGTAATTGTTTTAAAGCCGCCATTTGGAGTGCTTCGGCAACTTCACCTTCGGTCACCGAAGCATCGCCAAGCGAACAAACAACGAGCCCTCTACCCCCCAAAGGAGGAATTTCATTAGCAAACGTGCACCTTTGGGGAGTTGGGGGGCTTTTTTCTTTATACCAAAATCCCATTGCAGCTCCCGTTGCCGGAATGGCTTGCATCCCGGTGGCAGAAGATTGGTGTGGAATTTTGGGCTTATCAACATCTTTCAAACTCGGGTGACAATAGTAGGTTCGACCCCCTGAAAATGGGTCGTTCTTTTTTGCCATCAATTGCAACATCAAATCATAAGGTTGCATCCCTATTCCCAATAGCACCGCATCATCACGATAGTATGGAAAAACATAATCTTGGGGTAACAACTGCATCGCCATTGCAATTTGAATGGCTTCGTGCCCGCGCGAAGTGGCGTGAACGTATTTGGAAACTATTTTAAAATTATCTTCATACAAATTGGTCATCGCCTTGGCAGTGGCCATTGTTGAAAATGCTTTTTCTAGTATTTTTTTATCTAACATTTATTTTCGATTTGATAATCTGTATCTTTTCTGATTTTTGGAACACAGATTGGAGAAATTAGAGAAATTTTTATAATCTGTTGAATTTCTTATATCTGTGTTGCTGAAAAATTACTTTGCTTCTACAATCCAACCGAATTCATCTTTGACATCTTGAACTTTTATGGCATTCAAGGTATCGTTGACCATTACTGAAACTGGGTTTTCTGATGGAAATACAATAGCTAAATCATTGTTTCCTATTTCTTCAATCATGGCAATTCCAACAGCTGTTCCAGTTCCGAAAGCTTCTTCTAAAGTTCCGTTTTGATACGCTTCAATTATTTCAGTAATAGAGATTGGTCTCTCGGTTACTTCAAACCCTTTGCTTCGTAATAAATCAATTACACTCATTCGCGTTATTCCAGATAAAATAGAACCCGTTAAACTTGGGGTAATGAACTTACCTCCTATTTTGAAAAAAATATTCATCGTTCCAACTTCCTGAATATAATCAAAATGATGAGCATCTAACCACAACACTTGGTCGTATCCTGCTTTTTTTGCATATTCTGTCGGGCGAATTGCTCCGGCATAATTTCCCGCAGCTTTTGCTTCTCCTGTTCCACCATTTACGGCGCGAACGTATTTTTTCTCGGCGTATAATTTAATTTTTTTATGGAAGAAAGGTCCAGCAGGTGAAGCCATAATAATAAACTTAAAACTAGTTGCCGCACGCATTCCGATAAATGGTTCATCGGCATACATAAACGGGCGCAAATACAAAGCGCTGCCTTCCTGTGTGGGAATCCATTCTTTTTCTAATGCCGCGAATTGTTTTAACGCTTTCACAAATAAATCTTCCGGAAACAAAGGCATTCCCATTCGGTTTGCACTAAAATTCATTCGTTTGGCATTCTCGTTTGGACGAAATAATAAGGGTGTTCCGTCTTTTCCCAAGGTGGCCTTCATACCTTCAAAAATCGCCTGACCATAGTGCAATGCCATTGCTGCAGGATGAGTCGGGATTAAAGCTAATGGCTCAATTCTTGGATTTTGCCATTCGCCGTTTTGATAATCACAAACGAACATATGGTCTGAAAATCGGGTTCCCATTATGATATTGTGAAAATCAACTTCACTCGCTTTTGATTGCGCTACTTTTGTTATTTTAATAGATGTTGTCATTATATCTTGCATACTAAAAATAGTTTTGGGTTAAATTTCCCCTTCGGGGGTTAAGGAGCTAAATTGTTCTAAATAATCGCCTGCTTTTCGCAAAAAAGATCCTCCCAAAAATCCATCAACCACACGATGGTCAAAGGATAAAGAAAGAAACATCATACTGCGGATAGCAATTTCATCGCCTTTGGAAGTCGTAATCACTTCTGGACGTTTTTTAATAATTCCGAGGGCTAAAATCGCTACTTCGGGTTGGTTGATAATAGGCGTTCCCATTAAGCTTCCAAAGGTTCCTACATTGGAAATCGTAAATGTACTTCCTTGAATTTCTTCTGGTTTTAATTTATTATTTCGGGAAGCTTCAGCTAAATGATTGACTTCTTTTGCTATGGCTCCCAACTCTTTTTCATTGGCATTTTTCACCACGGGAACAATTAAGTTCCCACTTGGTAAAGCGGTTGCCATTCCGATATTAATGTCTTTATGAACAATGATATTTTTTTCATCTACTGAAACATTAATCATTGGAAAATCCTGAATGGCTTTGGCTACAGCCAGAACAAAAAATGGGGTAAAGGTTAATTTTTCGTTGTATTTCTGTTGAAATTGATCTTTGTTTTCGTTTCTCCAATTGACCAAATTCGTGACATCAACTTCAATGTAAGAAGTCACGTGTGGCGACGTTTGTTTGGAGTATACCATGTGATCGGCAATCATTTTTCGCATTCTGTCCATTTCAACGATATGGTCTTTTCCTTCAACAAAATTGATTTTGGGTTTTGGATAGTCCCTCGACTGCGCTCGGGATGACAACCCCTGAATTTCAGACGGGTTGCTTGGGATGGGATATTTTCTATTTTTCAAATAATTAAAAACATCACTTTTCTGTAATCTTCCCTCAGCTCCTGAACCCGGAATGGATTGCAGTTCTTCTATGGAAAGATTTTCTTTTTGTGCTATTGAAATTATTAATGGCGAAATGAAAGCATCCGAGTTGCGAGTTTCGGGTTTCGAGTTTCGAGTTTCGGGTTTTGTATTTGAAACGACTTCTGCTTTCTTACTAATTTGTTGACTATTTTCTACTTTAGTTAAAATCTGCTGACTGCCATCTGAAACCTGACTTGAATCTATCAAGGCCAAAACAGTTCCAACCTCAACCACGTCATCTTTCTGAAAATGAATTTCGGTTATGATACCTGATACTGGCGAGGGCACATCGTTGTCTACTTTGTCGGTAGCGACTTCAACAATAGTTTCGTCTGCTACTATATAGTCGCCTACTGATTTCAACCAGGAAATGATGGTCGCTTCGGTTATGCTTTCACCCATTTTGGGCATTTTGAATTCTGTTATCATTTTTTTGAGATGAAAGAGAATAGAATAAAGAAAATAGACTTTTCAATCGGTCTATATTCTTTTCTCTATTATCTATTTTCTTTTAATTTAAATTCTTCTAATGTTTTGTAAAACGCTTCTTGAGTTGGTCTGTCTTTTGGAATTTCTCGCAAAGGTTCAACAGCTTTCAATGTTTCATAACACTCCTTTGGCAATTGTTGATATAATGCTGTTCCTTTGGTTTTCCAATCGAACATTTCATCGGAAACGTCTTTTATGATTGTTGCCGGATTTCCAACTACCATTTTTCGGTTTGGAATTTCCGTTCCGGCTTTTATGAAACTTAATGCTCCTATGATGCATTCATCACCTACATTCACGTCATCCATAATTACGGCGTTCATTCCGACTAAACAATTTTTACCAATATTGGCTCCGTGAATAATCGAACCATGACCAATGTGCGCTCCGGCTTTCAGCACCATTGACTTTCCAGGAAACATGTGAATGGTGCAATTTTCCTGAACATTACAACCATCTTCAATAATGATTTCGCCCCAATCGCCTCGAATGGCGGCACCTGGACCTACGTAAACATTTTTTCCAATAATCACGTTACCCGTTACCGCGGCTTGCGGATGGATGAAACTGCTTTCGTGGATGACTGGGATGAACCCTTTGAATTCGTATATCATTTTTTTTGAATAATGAATTGTTGTATAATGTATATTGCTCTTTTCAGTATTCAATATACATTTTACAGTATACAATTACTTAAATTTCTTCAACGTTTCTTTAGTAAAATCAGACAATACTAATCTTCCGCTGATGGCTGCTCTTTCTGCTAGTAAATTGTCCCAATCTTCGGTGCCTCGCCAAAATATTTTTTTCATTTCCATCATGGCTTCAGGGTTGTAGGTACATAAATGTTCGGCGAATTTTTGAACGGCTTCGTCCATTTCTTCTATACTTTCGAATACACTTGCATACAAACCTTTTTCTCTTGCCCAAGTTGCTTCATAAAACGTATTGGCGTCTATGGCAATTTGTGACATGGCGGAAACCCCCATTTTTCTTTCGATAGCTGGTGACACTACAAATGGTCCGATTCCGACGTTTAATTCGGATAATTTTATAGCGGCAAATTGTGTTGCCATGCAATAATCGGTTGCAGCTGCTATTCCCACTCCACCACCAACGGTTTTCCCCTGAATACGTCCGATGATAAACTTTGGACATTTTCGCATGGCATTGATTACGTTGGCAAAGCCAGAGAAAAATATTTTTCCGGTTGCGGCGTCGTTGATGGAGATTAGCTCTTGAAAACTAGCCCCAGCACAAAAGGTTTTGTCACCACCGCTTTTTAGGATTATTACATTTACTTCCTTATTATTTCCAACACTGTTGATTGTTTCTACCAATTGCGCTAAAATATGTCTAGGAAAAGAATTCTTTTCTGGAAGAAAAAACTCGATGGTGGCGATGTTGTTTAGTATTTCTTGATTTACGTATGCGTTCATTTTTATTTAAAGTGTAAAGTTTTTTAAACCATTAAGAAATTAAGTTTCATTAAGTTTTTTTGCCACGGATTGCACAGATTTAACTGATTTAGGCTGATTTTCCATTTATTCTAAAATTCTAGCCCTGATAGTAGTGGAAATCCTTTTCTTTTTTCTTAAAAAAAAGAAAAGATTGCAACGAATAGCAGGATTAGCTCCAAATTATTATTCTACAAAATATTAAATTG
>NZ_JBKCVI010000141.1:0-5407 GCF_046317795.1 Flavobacterium sp.
AGAAACTTTTGTACTTCCCGAAGGAAAAGTGCAGGAAGAAACGATGTATGTTCCCGGGACAGACGGTTTAAAGATGAGTAAATCTCGTGGTAACATCATCAATATTTTCCTAGAAGATAAAGCGTTGCGTAAGCAAATCATGAGCATTGAAACCGATAGCACACCACTTGAAGAACCCAAAAATCCTGACACTTGTAAAATATTTGCTATCTATAAATTGGTTGCCAATGAAACTCAAATTGACGAGATGAAAATCAAATATGCCAATGCCAATAAGGATTTTGGGTATGGACATGCTAAGCAAACGTTGTTTGAACTACTTCTTGAAAAGTTCAAAACCGAAAGAGAAAAATACAATTACTACATGAGTAATTTGCCCGAAATTGATGCTTTATTGCAACAAGGTGCTGCAAAAGCTAGTAAAGTTGCTGATGGTGTTTTGGAAAGAGTGAGAGTGAAATTGGGGTTTAAATAGATTACTTCTTAGACTTATCCAACGGATTTATACTTGCTCCTTGTGATTCTATATTTAAATTTCCATTTGTAAATGTAATTACCGCATCATTCAAAAAACGATAATCCGTTTCGAGAATTTCTTTTGCCGCTGGAATTAACTCGCAAAAACGGTATTCCACTACTGAATGATTTCTTATAAATAAGTTCTTATTGGCCTCCGTTTGAAAAGTTCCCCATTTTTTGCCTGCATATAAATTAAAAATCGTTTCCGTATAACTACTAGTAAAGTTAATCTCTAGATTATCTCCTGCTTTTATAAAATGAGCACTTTTGGGCATTTTTATGGAATCGAAAAGCACTGCATTTTCAAGCAAAACCATGTCATAGATGGTGTTATTGGTTACTGTAATGTAATGATTACTGTCGCCACTTGGTGGATTTTGATAAAACGTTTCGAATGGATTATCCCCTGTTTTTAAAGTACTATTTTGTTTTAGTTGTTTAATTTCTGTTTCCTTATAACTGGTTAAAAAAACCTGAAAACTATCAATTGCATATTTCATGTTGGTGTAGTATCGATCTATTTTTGGTGGTTCTGGTTTGTATTCAGTTTCGTCATCATACATAACCTCATCATTACTGTAGCTATTAAAATCATACGAATTAAAAAAAACTACTATCCGAATAAAAACAAAAAGTCCAACCACCACATAAACCCAGGTTAAGTTTCTCTTTTTCGGAATATAGGCCTCAAATTTAGTGTCGGCTATGTCTTTATTTCTTCTAATTTTTTGAGTAAAATCGTCATCAAAAGCAGTATAGTTATTGATGGCTAAAAAGGTTTTGTTTGCTAATTCCGAATTTGAATCTTGAGTAAAGACAGACGTAATTGCCTCAAACAAATCCTTAACCTTTTGTTCTATTTCCTGATCTTTTATCTGACTTAGAAACGAAAAAAAATGGCGGTCTTTGATATATAAAATCTTAGAAAAATTACCGTAGGGTGGTTTTATAATTTTAATAGCATCATCTAATTTATCTAATGCATACTGTTTTATTGTAAAATTTAATTGGTCTGGAAAACACTTATGCGCTTATACCAAAACACCAATTTTTTCAAAGGTGTTGGCTTCTAGATTCTGAGTGAAAAACAAATTCAATTCATTGCCAAAAAACTGCTGAACAAAAGCTTTTACTTTATCTATTTCAAAAGATTGAAATTCGTTAGAGAAATATGTTCTTGGATATTCTTTGTTGGCAAAAAAATTAAATAATACTCTATTGTTTAATACCGCCTGAAACGATACAACATCGCTCTTTAATGCTTTTAAAAGTGAGGTGATATCTGAATCTTCAATTTCTGGATTGTCTTCCTTTTGTGCAATTAATTGTTTTTTTAATTGTATAAAATCGGTTCTAGATAAAGTGCCAATTTTTGATTTATCAAGTGAGACCGATTCTAATAATGCAATTATATTCATCTGTATAAACTCTATTTAAAAACAAAAGTAATGGATAATTTTAAATTAAACGGCTTCAAACAATTTCCCAGGCAAAGGTCGAATCACACCTTTCAATTCCATGTTCAGCAAAATAGAAGAAATTCTATAAATAGGGAAATCACATTCGAGGGCAACTATATCTAAAAGTTGCTTCCCGTTTTTTTGGAGGTAATCATAAATTTTTTGTTCCTCGTTATCCAAGGAAACGAATAGCTGTTTTTGAATCGCTTTGTCATTACTTGATTTTGAAGCTGTCTCCAATTCCCAGCCCAAATTATATATCAAATCGGCAGCCGAAGTCATAAGATTTGCCCGTTGTGTTTTGATTAAATCATTGCAACCTTGACTAAATTTATCAGTAATTCTTCCTGGTACTGCAAACACATCCCGACTGTAATCGTTAGCTAAGTTTGCCGTTATTAACGAACCTCCTTTTTCGGCACTTTCAATTACGATAGTCGCTTCACTCATTCCGGCAACAATACGATTTCGGCGTACAAAATTTTCTTTGTCGGGATTGGAATTACTCCAAAATTCGGTTAGAAAACCGCCGTTTTGTTCCATTTTGGCAACGAATTTTTTATGCGTTTTGGGATAAATTTGGTTTAATCCGTGTGCCAAAACGCCTATCGTTTGCAAATTATTATCCATCGCCGCTTGGTGCGCCACAATATCAACGCCATAGGCAAAACCGCTAACAATTATTGGGTTAAAAATGGCTAAATCTTCTATTAATTTTTTACAAAATTCGGTACCATAAGAAGTAATTTGTCGAGTACCAACAATGCTGATTAATTTTCTGTTTTCAAAGTTGATATTCCCAGCTGAAAACAGTAAAAGTGGTCCATCAATACAATGCTTTAATTTGTCAGGGTAGTTGTCATTTTGATAATACAAAACATTATAATTTTCAGTCTGAATAACTTGCAATTCCCGTTCTGCCTTTTCAAAAATGGATTTATCTTTTAAATTTTTAATTAAAATATCTCCAATTCCGTCAATGGACTTTAACTGCTTGGATTTGGCATGGAAATTATTTTCTGCTGAACCGCAGTGGTTTATTAGTTTTTTTGCAACAATGTCACCAACGCCTTCAACTTGCAGTAATGCTAAAACATGGAAAAGTTCTGAGTTGTTCATATCAATAAATTACTACACAAATTAATTGTTTTTTATTTGAATTGTTAATAAAAATTATGAATAATTTTTTGATACTACTATTGTTTCTCTAAATTTGTTGCTATGAAGATTGAACAATACCTTTCCCAATTATTATACCGTTATCAGTGTGTTACAGTTCCAGGATTCGGTGCTTTTTTGACCGAATTCCATTCGGCACAAATGGATGAAAGTTCACATTCTTTTTATCCTCCAAAAAAATTAATTTCATTCAATCCTTATTTGAAAAATAATGATGGATTATTGGCAAACCATTTGGCGCAAGCCGAAAAAATGTCCTATGAAATTGCAGTAAATGCCATTCAAAATGAGGTATCACATTGGAAAACAAAAATTCAAGAATTTGGATATTTTTCAATAAAAAACATTGGTGAATTCTCTTTAAACGCCGAAAAAAATTTAGTGTTTGTACCGGTTGATCAAATTAATTATTTGAAAGAATCCTTTGGCTTAAGCTCATTTGTTTCTCCTTCTGTAAAACGCGAAGTTTATAAAGAACTTATTGAATCCATTGAGGAGAAAGCACCTATCGCTTTTACTCCAGAACGACGAAGAAAATTTTCTGCATTGAAATATGCTGCTATTTTCACGATTTCTTTAGGATTGATGGGTGTTGTAGGATACAAATTGTATGAGAATTATTTAAACCAAATTGAACAAGAAACCCTGATTGTGCAGTCAAATGTTCAGAAAAAAATAAATCAAAAAATACAAGAAGCAACTTTCTTTATTGATAATCCTTTGCCTAGCGTGACACTTACTGTTGCAAGTGAAAAAAGACCTTATCATGTTGTTGCTGGTGCTTTTAGATTAGAAACCAATGCTGAAAATGCTTATAATTCATTGTTGAAATTAGGGTTTAAAGCCAAAAGATTACCTCCCAATAAACACGGTTTACACCCAGTTTTGTATGGAAGTTATACTTCTTACTCGGAAGCAAGACAGGCCATGAATGACATTCAAAAGCTAGACAACAAAGACGCTTGGCTATTGATTCAAGAATAAAATATTCCCGAGAAATCGGGATTTTTTGTTTTCTGTAATTACCTTTGTAAAAAAATTGAAAATGAACCCTAAACACCCTTCTGAGTCTTTAACCGTTTTAACCGATTTAGTTTTACCAAGTGAAACTAATCCTTTAAATAATCTTTTTGGTGGCGAATTGCTTGCTAGAATGGACAGAGCGGCAAGTATTGCAGCGCGAAGACATTCTCGAAGAATTACTGTTACTGCTTCAGTTAATCATGTTGCTTTTAACAAAGCCATTCCGCTCGGAAGTGTGGTTACTGTGGAGGCAAAAGTGTCGAGAGCATTTACATCTTCAATGGAGATATATCTTGATGTTTGGATTGAGGATAGAGAATCTGGTGTGAGAACAAAAGCCAATGAAGCGATTTATACTTTTGTCGCAGTTAATGAAACTGGAAGCCCAGTTCCTGTTCCACAAATAATTCCCGAAACGGATGAGGAAAAATCCAGATTTGACGCTGCTTTAAGAAGAAAACAATTGAGTTTAGTATTGGCGGGAAAAATGAATCCGCATGATGCAACAGAGTTAAAAGCGTTGTTTTTATAACAAAATCACGTCTAGTTCAAAAAAACGAAACGGGATTTTTTTATCTTACAGATAACCAACTTGTCGGATTAAAATAGGTCGTGTTTTGTGAAACCATAAATTTAAGAATCGTTTTCCCCTCACCATCGGTTCTTATTTTTCCTAAACTTTGCTTCGCCGAAACTTTATCGCCTACTTGAACATTTACCGAACTCAAATTTTGATAAATGGTGAAAAAGTCTCCGTGTTTGACAATAACAGCTTTCTTTAAAGGTGTAATTAGTTGTACTTGAGTAACTTCTCCAGAAAATACTGCTCTAGCGTTAGAGCCACTTTCCGTAGAAATTTCCACACCGCTGTTATGGACAATTAATGTTTTAAAAACCGGATGTGGTTGATCTCCGTAGCCCAAACTGATTGCTCCTTTTTCTACTGGCCAAGGCAATCTTCCTTTATTTGCTTTAAAATTATCCGAAACCAATTTTCCTTCTGGAGTTAAAACAATTTTTGTAGATGACTCTATCGCTTTCTTTTCGGCGGCAGTGGTTTTTGGATTTGTTTTTGCATTAGCAGCAGCTGTTTTTTTATTGGCAGCAGCAATAGACTCACGAATTAATTTTTGGATTTGAGCATCAATTTTTTTAGTTTCTTGTTGTTTTTTCTTGATTTCTGCTGTTATTTTTACTTTTTCTTTCTTGATTTGATTGGCAATTTT
>NZ_JBKCVI010000142.1:0-3423 GCF_046317795.1 Flavobacterium sp.
GAATTAGCTTCAGCATTTCATTGGCTGGCATTTCTTCTTTTCCGTTGGCTTTTCGGCTTTCGTTGATAGCCGTTTTCATGAAATTGGTCACTGAAACACCTGGAATTTCTACCGGATATTGAAACGACAAGAAAACACCTTTGTGTGCTCTGTCTTCTGGAGCCAATTCTGAAATGTCTTCGCCTTGTAAAAGAATTTCACCTTCTGTAACTTCGTACTTTTCATTTCCGGCAATAATAGATGCTAAAGTGCTTTTACCAGCACCATTTGGTCCCATAATGGCGTGAACTTCTCCGGCTTTAACTTCAAGATTGATACCTTTTAAAATTTCTTTGTCTTCAACAGAAGCGTGTAAATTGCTAATTTTTAACATTATAATTTGAGATTTGAGATTTGAGATTTGAGACTCTCATCACTCTTGTTAATATTATTTATTTAAATTTTCAATATTAATATCGACTTTTTATTTATTAAATTTATTTCCTTTATATTCAGATTTTTTTAAGTAATTCATAAATCCTGATATTGATTTACTTAAATTTATACTGATTTCTTTAAGATCGTTTAATTCAACTTCTGAAATATATTTTCTGTCAAAAGCTCTATACAATTGTGAACGTGACTCTCCACAAGAACCTTTCGAAATAGTCAAAAAATGAACAAACTCTTTATTCCCTTCTCTTTCAAAACCTTCTGCTATATTATCCATTACAGAACCTGAAGAATCGTGAATTTGATTGATAAGTTTGAAATCATTTTTAAATTTCTCATTTGAAGCAAGATTAAAGATTTTATCAGCATAAACTCTTGATTGCTGCCAAATCTCTAAATCTTCAAATTTTGTAATTGTAGCCATAATTCCAAATGTCAAATTTCGAATATCAAATTATCCTACTGAACCCTCCAACGAAATCTCCAACAATTTCTGTGCTTCCACTGCAAATTCCATTGGCAACTTGTTCAAAACTTCTTTACTGAAACCGTTTACGATTAAGGCAATTGCTTTTTCGGTTGGAATGCCTCTTTGATTGCAATAGAAAACTTGATCTTCACCGATTTTAGAAGTCGTGGCTTCGTGTTCTACTTTGGCGGATGAATTTTTGCTTTCGATATAAGGAAATGTGTGTGCGCCACAGTTATTGCCCATCAACAACGAATCACATTGCGAGAAATTACGAGCATTATCGGCATTGGCACTTATTCGAACCAAACCACGGTAACTATTTTGTGATTTTCCAGCCGAAATTCCTTTGGAAATGATGGTTGATTTGGTGTTTTTTCCCAAATGTGTCATTTTGGTTCCCGTATCGGCTTGTTGATGATTATTAGTTACCGCAATTGAGTAAAATTCGCCGATAGAATTATCTCCTTTTAAAACTACCGATGGATATTTCCAAGTAATGGCAGAACCCGTTTCGACTTGTGTCCAAGATATTTTTGCGTTTTTTTCGCAAATTCCTCTTTTGGTCACGAAATTGAAAACACCGCCTTTACCCTCTTTGTTCCCAGGATACCAGTTTTGAACCGTTGAATATTTTATTTCGGCATTATCCAAAGCTATTAATTCAACTACTGCGGCATGCAATTGATTTTCATCACGACTTGGTGCGGTACATCCTTCTAAATAGGAAACATAACTGCCTTCATCTGCTATCAAAAGTGTCCTTTCAAACTGACCAGTTCCCGCTTGATTGATACGAAAATAAGTTGATAATTCCATCGGACAACGAACGCCTTTTGGAATGTAACAAAAACTTCCATCTGAAAAAACAGCTGAATTTAAGGCCGCGTAAAAATTATCTCTTTGCGGTACAACTGTTCCTAAATATTGCTGAACCAAGTCTGGATATTCGCGAATAGCTTCGGAAATACTCATAAAAATGATGCCTTTTTCTGCTAATGTTTTCTTGAAAGTCGTGGCTACCGAAACCGAATCGACGACAATATCCATAGCGACGTTGTTCATCATTTTTTGTTCGTCAATAGAAATACCCAACTTTTTGTACATGGCTAACAATTCAGGGTCAACATCGTCTAATGTTTTATTCGGATCCGCTTTTTTTGGTGCGGAATAATAGGAAATGGCTTGAAAATCGGGTTTTTCATAGTGAACGTTTGCCCATTCTGGCTCTATCATTTCTTGCCAAGCACGAAACGCTTCAATACGCCAATCGGTCATCCATTGTGGTTCGTCTTTCTTTTTAGAAATAGCACGAACAATATCTTCGTTTAGCCCAATAGGAAACGTTTCCGAATCTAAATCGGTATAGAAACCGTATTCGTATTCTTTATTTTCTAATTCGATTTTTAAGTCGTCTTCTGTATACTTACTCATAATTTTATCTAAAAAATCTAAAAAATCTAAAAAATAAAAAGAAAGTGTTTATGCCTTCTTGTTATGCTTTTCTAAGTTTTTCAAATATTTAATATAACTACCTAATTGTTTTGATATTTCTATGACATCATTTCTGTGTTCGTAGAAATTATCTTCATTAATGTATTCTAACAATTTCAAAAAGTTGAACATATTTCGGCATTCACCAGCAGAACCTTTTGAAAAATATAAAAATCTAATTAATTCTTTTTTGGTTTCTCTTTCAAAACCTTCGGCAATATTATTCGAAATTGATAATGCCACTCTTTGTAATTGATCTTTTAAACCATAATCTTTAGCAATTTTCTCATTCGTTAATGTTAGTTTGTATAATTTAACTCCAAACTGCAATGCTTTTTGATAAACTTCCATTTCCTCAAACGAACTGTATTTTGCCATTTTTGCTTTTTTAGATTATTTCAATTTTTTTGCTTTTTTAGATTTATAAAGAAAACGATTCCCCACACCCACACGTTCTACTCGCATTTGGATTATTAAAAACAAATCCTTTTCCATTTAATCCTCCCGAAAATTCCAAAATGGTTCCAGCTAAATACAGAAATGATTTTTTTTCAACGGCTATTTTTACATGATTATCTTCAAAAACTTTATCGTTTTCTCCCAACTCTTTATCGAATTTTAATTCATACGATAAACCTGAGCAACCACCGCTTTTTACGCCTACACGAACATAATCTTTGGCAGCGTCAAAACCGTCTTCTTGCATCATCGAAACGATTTTTTTACTTGCGTCATCAGATACTTTGATCATAGCTTATTTTAATTTTGTCTAAATAATGCGCAAAGTTACTACAAATATCCTTTTTTCAAGCAACTATAACATTTTTATAACCAATTAGCGAATAGAGAAAAATGATTTTTATTTCTATAAATTTGTAAAAACATTAAAAAATGAAAATTTATCCCATAGAAGCTGGCAATTTTAAACTCGATGGTGGCGCTATGTTTGGTGTAGTGCCTAAGAGCATCTGGAACAAATTGAATCCTGCTGATGAAAATAATATGTGCAACTGGGCACTGCGTTGTTT
>NZ_JBKCVI010000143.1:0-4116 GCF_046317795.1 Flavobacterium sp.
TGATGGCAAATTGATTTCAGTTGAATATTCATTTCAAGAAAAAAAAATTTTCCTTACTCGAATAAATACTTTTGATGGCTTTGAAGATGAAGATTTTATAAATGATTTGTTAAAAAATATTATGGAAATTGCTTATGAGCGAAAGTTAAAAGTCGTTCCTATTCTTCCTAAAATTGCACTTTTTTTTAGAAAAAACACTTCATATAAAGATTTACTTCCTCCTGGAATAAAAATTTAGTTTCAAAATTCCAAAACTGATATTCCAAATTCTCATTACAAAAATTGAATTTGGAATTTTTTTTCTATTTTTATAATATGAATTCTGAAAAATTAAACGATAACATTATTGCTTTTTTTGAAACTATAGAAAAATATTATGGAAGCAAAACCGAAATTACATCGGGATTGTTTTCTAAACTTGATGATGTGAATGCAGCTTTAACGACATGGAATTTATCGGAGTTTCAACTTATTCGTTCTGCTTATCGAAACAATGGAGGAAAATTTATGTTTGAAGGAAATGGAAACTATTTTGAAATTGCTGCCGAAAAACTTATTGATTTCAAGCAACCTGGACGAAATAAATTTGAGTTTATAGAACAATATGGCGAAACTGTTTTTAGGATTACTAAGATTCGGTTTCATTATAAGTATTAAAAATTCCAATTTTTTAAATTCCAAATTCCAATCTATACAGTTGGAATTTGGGATTTTTCGTTTTGGAATTTTAACCTCACACTTCCATCTTCTTCAATTTTGGTTAATTTGATTTCGTGTAACGTATTGACTAATTCTGGATTCCAAGGTGTTTTTACTTTGACATAGTTTTCTGTAAATCCGTGAATGTATCCCTCTTTGTTTTCGCTTTCAAACAATACTGTTCTGTTTGTTCCTATTTGACTTTCATAAAAAGCACGACGCTTTTTTACAGACAATCCACGTAACATTTTGCTACGTTTATTTCTGATATTCATTGGAACAACATCAGTCATTGCAGCAGCTTCGGTATTATCTCTTTCGGAATAGGTAAAAACATGCAAATAAGAAATATCCATTTCATTCAAAAAATGATAGGTTTCCAAAAAATGTTCGTCGGATTCACCAGGAAACCCAACAATCACATCAACACCAATACAAGCATGAGGCATTACTTCTCGGATTTTATTGACACGTTCGGTATACACTTCTCGTTGATAGCGTCTTTTCATTTTACCAAGAATTTCGTTGCTCCCACTTTGCAATGGAATGTGAAAATGTGGCACAAATGTTCTGCTTTGAGATACAAATTCGATGGTTTCGTTTTTGAGTAAATTGGGTTCTATGGAAGAAATACGCAATCGTTCTATGCCTTCAACTTCATCTAAAGCTTTTACTAAATCTAGAAAAGTATGTTCGTGTTTTTTATTCCCAAATTCACCTTTGCCATAATCGCCAATATTCACACCAGTTAAAACGATTTCTTTAATTCCTTGCTGAGAAATTTCGGAAGCATTTTTCAACACATTTTCCAAAGCATCACTTCTGGAAATTCCTCGCGCCAAAGGAATCGTACAATAAGTACATTTATAATCGCAACCGTCTTGCACTTTCAGAAACGCACGCGTTCTGTCGCCTATAGAATAACTTCCAACATAAAAATCGGCTTCTTCAATTTCGCAAGAATGCACTTCGCCCCTATCATTTTTGGACAAATCATTGATGTAATCGGTGATTTTGAATTTTTCGGTGGCACCCAAAACCAAATCAACGCCATCAACAGCGGCTAATTCTTCTGGTTTTAATTGCGCATAACAACCCACTGCAGCAACGAACGCCTTATCGTTGAGCTTCATGGCTTTTTTTACTACTTGTTTGAATTGTTTATCGGCATTTTCGGTAACCGAACAAGTATTGATGACATAGATATCGGCTACTTCTTCAAAGTCAACTCTGTCAAATCCTTCGTTTTGAAAATTCCTTGCTATAGTAGACGTTTCGGAAAAATTTAATTTACATCCTAAAGTGTAGAATGCTACTTTTTTCTTGTTTTCCATAAATACACTCAATTAATGAAATCGTTGTCAAAAAATTGAGAGTGCAAATTTAGGTAAAATTTTAAGATAAAATTGCCTCAGATTCACAGATTAAAATAACTTTAAAAATCTGTGAATCTGTGGCTGAAGAATTTTATTTACTCTTTTCTGTATTTTTTTGTGATTTCAAAAACGTGTTCCAAAATCTTAGCGTCTTCCTCAGTAAATTCCACTTGACGTCTTGCCATAGCTATTTTGGCAGTTTGAAATGCTTTAGACGTTAAATAAGTAGTAAATCCCGAAGCGCCACCCCAAGAAAAACTTGGCACAAAATTGCGAGGAAACCCAGCACCAAAAATGTTGGCACTTACACCCACTACAGTTCCTGTATTGAACATGGTATTGATACCGCATTTGCTATGATCACCCATCATCAATCCGCAAAACTGCAAACCAGTTCGTGCAAATCCTTCAGTTTCATAACTCCACAAACGCACTTCTTCGTAGTTGTTTTTTAAATTGGAATTGTTGCTGTCGGCACCCATATTACACCATTCACCAAGAACCGAATTTCCTAAAAATCCATCGTGACCTTTATTGGAATAGCCAAACAAAACCGAGTTATTCACTTCGCCACCTATTCTACAATGAGGCCCAATGGTTGTAGCGCCATATACTTTTGTAGCCAGTTTTACTTGAGCTTCTTCACACAAAGCAAATGGTCCACGAATGACCGAACCTTCCATAATTTCAGCATTTTTTCCAATGTAAATTGGTCCTGTAGAGGCATTTAAAGTGACAAATTCTAGCTTTGCTCCTTCTTCGATAAAAATGTTTTCCGGAGAAATTACATTGACACTTTTAGGAATCGGTTGTGACTTTCTGTCTTCGGTAATTAACTCAAAATCTTCTCGAAGTGCGGCATCATTTTTGGCAAAAATATCCCAAGTGTGTTCCAATTTTAAGCACTCTTCATTGAATTCAATTATTTCATAAGTATCAAAATCAACTTCTTCTTGCGTGTCATTAGTATAAAAAGCAATCACTTCTTCTCCTTGAAAAATAGCTTGGTTTTTCTCTAAATTTTTGACTATTTCTACCAAAATATCGTTGGGTAAAAAAGAAGCGTTAATCAATACATTATTCTCCATTTCCACCATTGGAAATTTTTCAGACAGGTATTCTTCTGTCAAAGTGGTTGTTGTTGAACCCAAATATTTCTCCCATTTTTCACGAATGGTTAATATTCCAACACGAATATCGGCTACAGGACGTGTAAAGGTAAAAGGAAGCAACGCATTGCGAACTGTTCCGTCAAAAAGTATGTAGTTCATTTGAGAAGTTTAAAAGTTTAAGGGTTTAAAAGTTTAAGGGTTCAATTCTTACTTTTAAACACATTTCAAAGTTACAAAACTTTGGTTCATAAAAAAACCTTCCATTAAAATGAAAGGTTTTGTAAAAATTTGAAAATCTATCCCGAAGGTTAGGGACTTATTTTGCGTGTTTAGCGTATTTCGTTTTGAATTTATCGATACGTCCTGCCGTATCAATAAGTTTAGATTTGCCTGTGTAAAAAGGATGAGAACTTCTAGAAATCTCCATTTTGTAAACTGGATATTCAACACCTTGGTGTGTGATGGTTTCTTTTGTTTCAACTGTTGATTTAGTGATAAAAACATCGTCGTTCGACATGTCTTTAAAAGCAACTAATCGGTAATTTTCTGGGTGAATTCCTTTTTTCATGATAAATCTTTTATTGTTGTGAAGTAGTTTGTTTTGATGCTTTCATTCCGAAAGGTATAAACTTACTACAGCTTTTAATATTTATTTTTTTATTTAGCGTGTGCAAAAATACAATTTTTTTACAATAATCAAAGCGATGTGTAACTTTTTTTAAATGTTTCCTACTTAATATAGGATTTACTTATATTTGTTAAAATTTAAAAACTAAAAATTAAATATTATGAATGAAATTATTAAGAAAAACGGAATTACATTTGGAATTATCCTAGGATTATTTTCATTACTTTTTACAACAGCTATTTATGCTATTGATTTAAAGTTATTTACAAGTTGGTGGTTTGGACTTGTGGGATTTATTTTT
>NZ_JBKCVI010000144.1:0-29903 GCF_046317795.1 Flavobacterium sp.
AATTCCAAACAATTATTAATTAAGTTAAAAAATGGCTAGCGAAAAGAAATCAAATAATTTTAAGTTTAGTCCGTGGTGGATATACGCGGGATTAATTGTGGTGTTTTTTGCACTCAATTTTTTGGGTGGTTCTGGCTTTCAGGAAACTTCCAAAATATCTTCTTCAAAATTCAACGAATACCTTGACAAAGGGCAAATTGAAAAAGTAGTTGTTTACAACAAAACCGAAGGCGAAGCTTTCCTAACTGCTGCTGCTTTAAAAGATAAAGCACATGCAAAAGTTGGAAAAGACATGTTAGGAAATCCTAATAAAGGACCTCACTACTCTTTTGACATTGGAAACGATGAGGTTTTTCAAAACAAAATTGAAAAAGCAAAACAATCTGGAATTTTAAAGGACTATGATTTCAAGGCAAAAAGTAATTGGTCTGATATATTCATAAATCTTTTGCCAATAATAGTAATCATAGGAATTTGGATATTAATTATGCGCAGAATGTCGGGCGGTGCTGGTGGCGCTGGCGGAGGTCAAATCTTTAACATCGGAAAATCAAGAGCCAAACTCTTTGACGAGAAAACAGATTTAAAAACTACTTTCAAAGATGTTGCTGGATTAGAAGGCGCCAAAGAAGAAATTCAAGAAATTGTAGAATTTCTTAGAAACCCAGAAAAATATACTGCATTGGGAGGAAAAATTCCAAAAGGAGCTTTACTTGTTGGTCCTCCAGGAACAGGAAAAACGTTATTAGCCAAAGCCGTTGCCGGTGAAGCTAAAGTACCTTTCTTCTCCTTGTCAGGTTCCGATTTTGTGGAAATGTTTGTAGGTGTTGGAGCTTCTAGGGTTAGAGATTTATTCAAACAAGCCAAAGATAAAGCACCTGCCATTATTTTTATTGATGAAATAGATGCTGTTGGTAGAGCTCGAGGAAAAAATAATTTTTCGGGCGGTAATGATGAGCGTGAAAATACCTTAAACCAGCTATTGACAGAGATGGATGGTTTTGGTACTAATACACATGTAATTGTGTTAGCGGCAACCAATAGAGCCGATGTATTAGACAAAGCTTTGATGCGTGCCGGAAGATTTGACCGTCAAATTTATGTAGACTTACCCGACATTAGAGAGCGCAAAGAAATATTTGAAGTGCATTTACAACCATTGAAAAAAGTAGATGGATTGGATGTTGAATTTTTGGCAAAGCAAACACCAGGTTTCTCAGGTGCTGATATTGCCAATGTATGTAACGAAGCAGCATTGATAGCTGCAAGAAATAATAAATCAGCTGTGGACAAACAAGACTTTCTTGATGCTGTAGATAGAATTGTTGGAGGACTTGAAAAGAAAAACAAAATTGTAACTACCGACGAAAAAAGAGCTATTGCTGTTCACGAAGCTGGTCACGCTACAGTAAGTTGGATGCTTGAACACGCCGCGCCATTGATAAAAGTTACAATAGTTCCTAGAGGTCAAAGTCTAGGTGCTGCTTGGTATCTTCCAGAAGAGCGATTAATTGTTCGTCCAGAACAAATGCTTGATGAAATGTGTGCCACAATGGGTGGTCGTGCTGCAGAGAAAGTGATGTTCAATAAAATTTCTACAGGAGCATTAAGTGATTTGGAAAAGGTAACCAAACAAGCACGTGCTATGGTTACTATTTATGGCTTGAATGACAAGCTCGGAAACATAACCTATTATGATTCTTCGGGACAAAGTGAATATAATTTTTCCAAACCATATTCTGAAGAAACCGCTCTGGTTATTGATAAAGAAATTTCAAATCTTATAGAAACTGAATACCAAAGAGCTATTAAAATACTAGAAAATAACAAAGATAAGCTAGAACAATTAGCCAATATTCTCATCGAAAAAGAAGTAATTTTCAAGGATGATTTGCAAACTATTTTTGGCAAAAGACCTTTTGAAATTCCTGCTGAGGAAACTGATATCGTATAAAATAATAGGTTTTTTAACATTTTTTTAAAATCTTAATTCAAAACATGCATTTGAATTAAGATTTTTTTATCTTTGAAGGATTTCAATTTTCACATTAGATTATATAAATTTAAGCATGAGTCTTTTCAGAAAAATTTTTGGCACAGGTAATGATGCCTCTGACGAAGAAAGTCAAAGCGAATTCAGCAATATTCCATCTAGCTTTTCATTACTGCCGGTAGATGAAAAGTTTACTTATAATTTCAAGAAAAATGGAGGTAAGTTTTTATATTGTGAAAACTTGAGCGAGGTTAAAGACCATTTTGAACACATATTAGAAGAGAATGATTGGTTTGAAAGCGAAGCCCTTTGTTATGAACCAAAGCTTTTCAGTATGTTGGATGAAAACAAACTCAATTACGACAAACCAACAAATCCCAAGTTTTTATTCGCCAGTTGCGAAAATCTTTTAGCAGATGAAGGTTCGGTACTTTTTTCATCCAATCAAATCAAACAAAATAAACCAAACGATCTTCCCACGAATATTATAATTTTAGCCACTACAAGTCAAATTCTTGAAACAAAGAGCGATTGACTCAGAGTTATTAAAAAGAAATATGACAAAGATTATCCAACCAACATTACTACCATAAAATATTTCGAAAAAGCAAAAGACGAAAACTTCCTTCAATATGGAAGTACTGCAAAGAACTTATACCTCTTGCTTCTTGAAGATTTATAGTATGAACACTACTATAACAAGAGCTATCTCTGGAGCTGTATATGTACTGTTATTAATTTTTGCAACATTATTTTCGCCTTATAGTTTCTTATTACTTTTTGGGATTTTATTACTTTTTTCAGTAGTAGAATTTTGTAAATTGGTCTCCTTAAAACCTTTACTCCCTCTAGCTATCGCAACCATAGCTTTTATTCTTTTTAACATTAATAGTACAATAAAAACGAATGACGTCTTATTACTAATTGCCGCTTTATTAGTTTCTATAAAAGCACTTTTATTTCTGTTTGAAAAACAAAATAAATTTTTGGATACAACTTCAAAATATGTTTTTCTTATTGGCTACCTCATCATTCCAATAATCATTTTTACAAAAATTCCTTTTTTGAATGCTGATGATCAATTTATTAATATACACGCTAACCTTTATAACCCAAAAAACATCATTAGTATATTAATAATTATATGGATGAACGATACCTTTGCCTACCTATCGGGAATTACTCTAGGCAAACACAAACTATTTGAAAGTGTCTCTCCTAAAAAAACGATAGAAGGTTTTATTGGTGGAATAGTATTCTCCTGTGTTGCTGGAATTTTACTTGCTAAATTTTATATGGAAGAACCTATTATTTATTGGATAATAATTGCACTAATCGTGGGTTTTTTTGGAACACTAGGTGATTTAATAGAGTCTAAATTTAAGAGAGTAGCTGGCGTAAAAGACAGTGGCAATATTATGCCTGGACATGGCGGTTTTCTAGATCGACTAGATAGTATTATATTTGTAGCACCATTTATTTATTTATTTTATCAAATTTTATATTATGTTTCATAAAGAAGGCGGCAAAATTATATTAATATCGACATCCTTGACGGTATTTATTTTCCTTTTTTCTCATAAATTTCTTCCCGATATGATTTGGTTGGAAAAAGGAATTCAAGTTGTAACTTTGATACTCCTAGTTTTGGTTTTACAGTTTTTTAGAAATCCAAAAAGAACTGTTGCTATCAATGACAAGCATATTATAGCTCCTGTTGATGGTAAAGTAGTAGTAATTGAAGAAGTTTTTGAAGAAGAATATTTCAAAGACAAACGCATGCAAGTTTCTATTTTCATGTCGCCATTAAATGTTCATGTTACCCGATATGCGGCTAATGGCAAAATAACATTCAGTAAATACCATCCTGGAAAATACCTTGTAGCTTGGCATCCAAAAGCAAGTACCGAAAATGAAAGAACAACTGTGGTAATTAAAACCGCTGAGTTTGGAGAAATTTTATACCGACAAATTGCTGGAGCGCTTGCGCGCAGAATTGTAAATTATGCCGAAGAAGGAATGCAAGTGGTTCAAGGTGAAGATGCTGGTTTCATTAAATTTGGTTCAAGAGTAGATCTGTTTTTACCGTTAGGAACCAAAATTAATGTAAATTTGAATGATACCGCCGTTGGTGGAAAAACCATAGTTGCTTCAAAATAATATCAATTACAATGCCTGAAAAAGATTTAGAAATTCGTTTTCAAGAAGCAGTTGAAAAAGCTCTAGAAATCCCGCAATCATCTCTGCCACAAGATGAACAGCTACGTTTATATGCCTATTATAAGCAAGCGACATCTGGTACTGTTGACTATAATAACTCTTCCAATTTTGACTTAAGAAATGCTTTCAAAACGAATGCTTGGATGCAGATTAGTCATCTTAGTGTTGAAGAAGCAAAAGAATTGTATATCGAAGCCATAAACTCCATCGGAAAAGACAAAAAATAAAGTATGAAAAGGATTTTTTTATTGTTTCTCTGCATTACGTTTATTGTTATATTTCCTTCTTGCAAAAGAAAAAAACTAACCGAAGTTGTCGAAGTTCCACTGCCTTCTGTCGAGGAAAAAGTAACTATAGGACATCCTGATGATGTTAGTGCAGATGAAGGACAATTTGCTTTGCTGGCATTACCTTATGAATATAATGCACTTTCCCCAAGTATAGACATACTGACTATGAATGTACATTATTCTAAACACTACTTAACTTATACCAATAATTTGAATAAATTGGTAGATGCCGACCCAAATAGTGTTGATTTGGACATTGAAGATATTCTGAAAAAATTAGAACTCAATAATGCCGATTTGCGAAACAATGCTGGCGGGTATTATAATCATACCTTATTTTTTGAAAGCTTAGCACCAAAAGCTGGTGGACAACCCAAAGATACTTTAGCTACAACTATCAATAGAGATTTTGGTTCTTTTGAAGTTTTTAAAAATCAATTTGCAGATGCAGCCGAAAAACAATTTGGTTCAGGTTGGGCTTGGTTAATTGTTGACAAAACAGGAAAGTTAGTGGTAACGAGTACTCCTAATCAAGATAATCCATTGATGCCAAAACAAATCATAACGGGAACACCTATTTTGTGTTTGGATGTTTGGGAACACGCCTATTATTTGGATTATCAATACAAGCGGAAAAAATACATCGAAGCTTTCTTTAAAGTTATTAACTGGAAAAAAGTTTCTGAACGGTTTGAAGAAGCGATAGCGAAAAAAAAGTAAAATATTAAAATCCCAAATTCCAATTAAACTTAACTATTCAAATTTTTAATTTGATATTGAAATTGATTTGGAATTTGGGATTTGGGATTTGGGATTTGGATTTTTTTTATTGGGATTTTATTACCAAATAACTACCCTTTCACTATCGGACCTTCTCATTTTACTTCCTGGTTTAATATCAAATGCTTTATAAAAATCAGGATTATTTTCTAAAGGACCATTAATTCTATATTTTGCTGGAGAGTGAACATCCGTTAATAGTTGTTGCGCTAATGACTCGGGTTTAATATTCACCATCCAAGCATAGCCATAAGCTAAAAAGAAGCGTTGCTCAGGAGTTAAACCACTAATTTTTTCTTTGTTTTTATATTGAGGCGATTTTTTAAAAGCTTCAAATCCCATTACCACTCCACCCAAATCGGCAATATTTTCTCCTTGAGTAGCATCGCCATTTACAAATTTTCCTGGTAAAGCTTCATATTTAGCAAACTGCTCAACTATTAATTTAGTTTTTGCTTTAAATTTTTTCAAATCTTCTTCAGTCCACCAGTTATTTAAATTCCCTTTTTCATCATATTGGCTTCCTTGATCATCAAATCCCTGAGTGATTTCGTGACCAAAAGTTGAACCGCCAATAATTCCATACAATACGGCATCATCGGGCATTCTTCCTTCAAATCCGGGTACTAAAATATTACAAGCTGGCACACAGATTTCATTATTACTTGGATTGTAATAGGCATTATAGGTTTGAGGATACATCCCCCATTCGGTTCTATCCACTGGTTTTCCATATTTTGAAATCATATCATTGATTGCCCATTTATTTGTCGCTTTTATATTCTCTAAAAAAGAATTTCTGTTTATAGTAATACTACTGAGGTCTTTCCATTTATCAGGATAACCCACTTTCATTTCTATTTTGCTTAATTTGAAGAGTGCTTTCTTTTTAGTCTCTTCACTCATCCAATCCAACTTTTTAATACGCTCTGCATACACCGTTCTGATATTATTACCAATTTCGAGTAGTTTTTCTTTGGAACCTTTTGGCAGGTACTCTTTCACATAAACTTGACCTATTAATTCCCCCAAAGAGCCATCGGTTTGTTCCACAATTCTTTTCCAACGTGGTTTTTGCTCTTTAACACCACTCATAACGGTAGAGAAAAAATAGAAATTTTGTTTTTCAAAAGCTGCATTCAAATAGGAAGCATAGGAATTAACCAAATCCCATTCCAAATACGTTTTCCAATCTTCGATGGAATAGCTTTTAACCATTTGATTTAATGCTTTATAAAATTCGGGTTGACCCACAATTAAGGTATCAACGTTTTTAATTCCTATAGATGCAGTCATTGATTTCCAATCCACATTTGGTGTTACTTTATTTAAATCACCAACACTCATTTTGTTGTAATTCTTTATTGGATCACGTAATACCTCTAGTTTTCGAGAGTTTTTAGCCAACTCCGTTTCCATTTTCATAATCGAAATAGCATTCTTTTTTGCTACTTCCTGGGTATTACCCATCAATTCAGCTATGGCTTGAAGATGCTTCACATATTCATTTCTAATGTTTACTGTTTCCTTATCGGTATTGAAATAATAATCGCGATTGCCCATTCCTAATCCGCCTTGACCAAGAAATACCGCATATTTTGCACTGTTTTTATCATCTTGATCTACATAAAATGAAAAGCCAGGATTTGTGCCAATAGAATGTAAATAACCTATCGTAGCAAGTAAAGAAGGAATGTCTTTAATAGACTTTATCTTATTCAAATCTTCTTTTAATGGAGATAATCCTAATTTTTCAATAGTTAATGTATCCATTCCAGAGGCATAAAAATCGCCTATTTTCTGTTCGTTACTTCCTTTCACCGCATCAGTCATTGCTGCTGATTTTTCACAAATTTGTTTGATTTGGGAATTGATAGTATCGCCTATTGTTCTAAAAATACCATTACTCCTTTCGCTAGCTGGAATGGGATTTCTTTTAAACCAACCGCCATTGGCATACATAAAAAAATCATCACTTGGATTGACTGTTGTATCTCGATTTGTAATTAATGGGTCTTGAAAATCAGCTTCTTTTTGGTTACAACTTGAAAGTGAAAGCGCTATCGTTACTATTAGGAAAGAAAGTTTATATATTCTCATATTTATAATTGGTTTCATATTTAAAATTCAAATTAGTTGTAAAAATAATGATATTGTTGCTTGAAAAAAAATAAACAAAAAAAGCATCTCAAATTTGAGACGCTTTCCATATTAAAAAAGGAATACTTACGCTTTTTTATCTTCCATTTTTTTGGCAGAGCAACACCCTGCTTTTTTCTCGGAGCTGCATTCTTTTTTCTCTTCTGTTGAAGTAGACTTTTCTGTTTTTGCTTTTTTCTTACTTTTCTTTGGGTCTGTTGTATTGGCATTGGCATTTAAAGCAAACAATAAAGCTACAGCTGCGAAGGTTGAAACTAATTTTTTCATTTTATATCATTTTAAATATTAATATTCTGTTCATAATCAATACCAAAGTTAAATTTTATTTTTTGTAAAAAAGGCACATTTTAACATTAATTTGATTCTTTGCTAAAAATAATATTTTTTTTATAATAATTTTAATAATACTACGTTTTATATATAGTAATTTGCACTATATAATTTAAGACTATGGATTCTATAAAAATTCTTTGGGTGGATGATGAAATTGATTTGCTAAAACCACACATTATGTTTTTAGAAAAGAAAAATTATAATGTAACAACCTATAATAATGGTCGTGATGCCATTGATGCCTTCGAAGATGGAAATTTTGATATAGTTTTCTTGGATGAGAATATGCCTGGAATGAGCGGTTTGGAAACACTCCAAGAAATGAAAGAAAAAAAATCTTCAACTCCTGTAATTATGATTACCAAAAGCGAAGAAGAATATATCATGGAAGAAGCGATTGGCTCGAAGATTGCCGATTATTTGATAAAACCCGTAAATCCCAATCAGATATTATTGAGTTTAAAGAAAAATTTGGACCATTCAAGATTAATTTCTGAGAAAACCACTTTGGATTACCAAAAAGAATTTCGAAAAATTGCTATGGAAATGGCTATGGTGAAAACGTATGAAGATTGGGTAGAGTTGTATAAAAAACTATTGTTTTGGGAATTAGAATTGGAAAATATCAACGACCAAAGTATGTTTGAAATTCTTGAAAGTCAGAAGGTGGAAGCCAATGTTCAGTTTGGAAAATTTATAGAGCGCAACTATGAAGATTGGTTTGCTACGCCTGTTCGCCAAGGCTCGAGTGCGCCAAAAGTTGACACCCGAGGTAAAGCCGAACTGAGCGAAGCTAAACCAATACAATCGCACACCTTATTTAGAGAACTTGTGGTTCCTGAATTGGTAAAGAAAGAAAAGCCAATTTTGTTTGTTGTAATTGATAATCTGCGCTATGATCAATGGAAAGCGATGGAAAGTACAGTGGCAAATTATTATAAACTTGAAAAAGAAGTTCCTTATTTTGCTAGTTTACCAACAGCAACTCAGTATGCAAGGAATTCTATTTTCTCAGGTTTAACGCCATTGGAAATGGAAAAACAATTCCCCCAATATTGGAAAAATGATGTGGAAGAAGGTGGAAAAAATCTTTATGAAGCCGAATTTTTAACGGCACATTTAAAACGATTGGGACTAAACATCAAACAAGAATATTTTAAAATTACTAACTTAACCAACGGTAAAAAACTAGCCGAAAATTTTAAAGGACTTAAAGACAATGACTTGGTTACCGTAGTATATAATTTTGTAGATATGCTTTCTCATGCCAAAACCGAAATGGATGTGGTTAAAGAATTGGCTTCCGATGATAAGGCCTATCGCTCGTTAACCTTGAGTTGGTTTAAAAATTCTCCCCTTTTGGAAATCATTCAACAAGGACAAAAATTAGGTTTTAAACTCATAATCACTACCGACCACGGAACCATAAATGTAAAAAATCCATCAAAAGTAATTGGCGATAAAAACACCAGTTTAAATCTACGCTACAAAACCGGTAGAAGTTTGACCTATGAAGACAAAGAAGTTTATGCTGTGAAAGATCCTAAAAAAATTGGTTTACCAGTCATCAATATGAGCAGTTCTTATATTTTTGCAAAGAATGATTATTTTTTGGCCTATGTCAACAATTACAATCATTATGTGAGTTATTACAGAAATACCTATCAACACGGCGGAATTTCAATGGAGGAAATGATTGTTCCTTTTTTAGTTTTTAACCCTAAGTAAGTTAATAGTTTGTGGTTTGTTGTTGTTTTAACTATAAACCATAAACCATAAACCATAAACATACCATGGAAATCATATTTTCAATTGACGAAATACAAGAAGTGGCTAATAAAATTATTGTAGAAAACCCAAATAAAGTGATACTTTTTCATGGAAAAATGGGCGTTGGAAAAACTACATTAATTAAAGCTCTGGCAAAAGAACTTGGTGTAAAAGATGCTACAAGTAGTCCTACATTTTCATTAGTAAATGAATACCAAATTGATAGAAATCAATATGTGTATCATTTTGATGTCTATCGTTTAAAAAATGAAACCGAAGCAATGGATATGGGCATTGATGAGTATTTATATTCTGGAAATTGGTGCTTTATTGAATGGGCTGAAAAAATTCCAAATCTAATTCCGGAGAAACATTCCACTATAAATTTATCACAAGCAGTTGATGGTAAAAGGCACTTAAGTCTGACTTAACTACATCAATAGCAACGACTATCAAAGTATCAATTAGACGACAGATATATTTTATTTTTGAATTTTCAAATTGATTTTTGCAATTGATATTGATATTGATTTTTGTAATTGTTATTGATATTGATTTTTGTAATTGATATTGATATTGATTTTGCAATTGATTTTTTTTGTAATTTGTGCCTTAATTCAATTGAGTATTATGGCATTAACTCCTTTCACAAAGCAACAACTTTTACCTCAAGAGGAAAAACTAGAAGTATATCGTCATAAAAGTGAACTTTTCATTGGTATTCCAAAAGAGACTTCCTACCAAGAAAGACGTATTTGCTTAACACCCGATGCGGTTAATTCGCTTACTTCGCATGGACACAAAATAATGATTGAAGCTGGAGCAGGATTGAGTTCAAGCTATACTGACAAAGAATTTAGCGATGCTGGAGCAACCATAACAAATGATACCAAAAAAGTCATGACTTGCCCCATACTTTTAAAGGTTGAGCCATTAACCATGGAAGAAATTGAACTAATTAATCAAAATACTATTGTCATTTCCGCCATTCAACTCAAGACAAGAAAAAAAGAATATTTCGAGGCACTTTCAAAGAAAAAAATCACAGCATTGGCCTTTGAATACATCAAAGATGAAGACGGTTCGTATCCTGCAGTGAAATCTTTAAGCGAAATTGCTGGAACAGCATCGGTACTTATTGCAGCTGAATTAATGATTAACAACCAATTTGGAAATGGATTACTATTAGGCAATATTACTGGAGTTCCACCAACAGATGTGGTCATTCTTGGTGCAGGAACTGTGGGTGAATTTGCTGCCAAAACGGCTCTTGGACTTGGAGCAAGCGTCAAAGTTTTTGACAATTCAATTACAAAATTACGTCGGCTTCAAAATAATTTAAACCAAAGAATATTTACTTCAACCATTCAACCCAAATCCTTATTAAAAGCATTACGTCGGTGCGATGTTGCCATTGGAGCTATGCGAGGTAAAGATCGCTGTCCAGTTATTGTTACAGAAACTATGGTGGAACACATGAAAAAAGGAGCCGTTATTGTTGATGTCAGTATAGATACTGGTGGTTGTTTTGAAACTTCTGAAATAACCACTCACGAGTCACCAACATTCATTAAAAATAATGTTGTTCATTATTGCGTTCCTAATATTCCTTCTCGATATTCTAAAACAGCATCACTTTCTATCAGCAATATTATTACACCTTACTTACTGCAAATTGCTGAAGATGGCGGATTAGAAAGTGCTATCCGTTGCAATAAAGGATTGAAAAATGGTGTTTACTTATATCATGGAATTCTAACCAACAAAGCTATAGGTGATTGGTTCAACTTACCCGATAACGATATAAACTTAATCGTATTTTAAAATAAATCTATTTTAAAATTTATTGAACATCTAACATTGATTACTTTTGCAAAAAATTAATCATTATTTTCAAATGAAATTATACCAACGTTTTGCCTACTATTTAGTGGGTTTAGTAATCGGACTCTTTTTTGTCGCCATGGTTTTGAGCGGAAAAGATACACGGTGCAATTATTTCCCCAATGCAAGAGTTTTAAATGACCTCCGAAACAAGCCATTTAATTACGACTCTATCGCCTCTTTACAAATGAGTAAACAATGGGTTGACACATCCGATATTAAAAATATTTTAACTCATGGCGATGTTGATTTTGACAAAAGCAACAAACCATTTGAAGGAGGAAAACTGTATACGATTGAGGGTAAGAACAAAAAGAATGAAGAAATTATATTAGAAGTTATTAATTATTCTGATAAAGCCGTTTTAAAAAATATCATCAAAAAATAATAAAATCTTCTCAATAAAAAAAGGGTTGTCTATTTCAGACAACCCTTTTTTGTTTTTTTAACTACTACTTAGTTACCATGTCTTTTTTCAATATCATCAATAGCAACTTTATTCATAGTATCTACTAACACTGGTGTAGCAATAAATAATGAAGAGTATGTTCCCACTATAATTCCAATCAACATAGCGAAAATAAATCCTCTGATTGACTCTCCACCAAAAATAAACATGATTAACAACACTAAAATCATCGTCAATGAAGTATTCAAAGTTCTGGATAAAGTAGAATTAATAGAGGCATTCACCACATCTTTAAAGTGCCCTTTTCTGTCTCCAGCTAAATATTCTCTAATTCTGTCAAATACAATAACGGTATCATTCATAGAGTATCCAATAACCGTTAAGATAGCTGCAATAAAATGTTGGTCCATTTCCATGTGGAAAGGCATAAATTTGTAACAAAGAGAATAAACACCCAATACAAATATTACGTCATGCACAACAGCTGCAATTGCTCCAAGTGAATATTGCCATTTGCGGAAAGAAATCACTAAGTATAATCCAACAACAAGCATAGCACCTAAAACTGCCCAAAACGAATTAGTTTTAATATCGGCAGAAATAGCTGCACCTACTTTAGAAGCTTGCAATACACCGACTTGTTTTCCGTCATAGGTATTGATGAATTTATCATACGTTAAACCAGCACCATAATACTTTTTCAAAGCATTGAACAGCTTCTCGTTTACTTCTTTATCAACATCAACGCCATCTTCTTTGATTTTGTATTTTGTGGTAATTTTTAATTGGTCAGCATCTCCAAAAACTTTTGCTTCTACACCTGTTCCAAATGCAGAAGATAACTCTTCAGAAACTTGACTAGATTCCACTGGTTTTTCAAATTTCACTTGGAAAGTTCTTCCCCCTACGAAATCTACCCCTTCATCCAATCCATTAAAATAGAAAGAAATACAACTTACAACAACTACCAAAGAAGAAAATAAATAAGACCATTTTTTTATTCCGATGAAATCAAAGTGGAAACCAGTAAACCAATTCTTCGTTAATGGAGTTGTGAAAGTTAAACTTCTATTTTTAGCAATATCTCTATCAATAAATATTCTTGCAATGAAAATTGAAGTAAATAACGACGTGAAAATACCAATTAATAAGGTAGTTGCAAATCCTTGAATTGGACCTGTTCCGAATATGAATAAAATCGCTCCAGTCAATACGTGAGTAACGTTGGCATCAATTATAGAACGCATCGCACCTTTCCAGCCATAAGATGCTTTAACAGCATCGGGTAAGGTTTTTCCATCACGCAATTCTTCTTTTGCCCTTTCATAAATAATGATGTTTGCATCAACTGCCGTACCTAAAGTTAATACGATACCAGCAATACCAGGTAACGTTAATACAGCACCCAAACTGGCTAAAATCCCAAATAAGAAAAGTAAGTTTACTAATAAGGCAATGTTGGCATACCAACCAGCTCTACCATAATAGAATACCATCCACAAACACACCAAAAGGAAACCTACGATAGATGAAGTGGTACCGGCATCAATAGCTTTTTGACCTAGTGATGGTCCAACCACTTCTGATTGAACAATTTCGGCAGCAGCAGGTAATTTACCAGCTCTTAATACGTTGGCTAAATCTTTTGTTTCTGTTACATCAAAGTTTCCAGAAATTTCAGATCTTCCACCAGCAATTGGTCCAGAAGTAACACCAGGTGCCGAATACACTACATCATCTAATGCAATAGCAATAAAACTTTTTTGCGAAAATGCTCTTCCTGTTAATTCTTCCCATGTTCTAGCACCAGCTCCATTCATTTGCATTGAAACTGCTGGTTTACCCATTTGGTCAAAAGTATCTCTTGCATCAACAATAACACCACCACTCAATGGAGCAATACCATCTCTATTTCCTTTTAAGGCATATAAATCAACCGTTTCTGTTTCTTTTTTAGTTTTTTCGTCAACGGTAACAGTCCCTTTACCCCAAACAAATTTTGCATAACGCTTGTCTGCTGGCAATAAAGCACGAATTTCTTGTCTCTTTAAATACCCATTGATTGTAGCAGTATCTTTGGATAAAGCAATTAACAAAACTGGACCACCACCTTGAGAAACAAATTTGTCAAACAAAGGATTGTTTCCTTTCTTAGCAGCAGTAGTATCTTTATCCTTGTCGGTTAATAATTTACTGATAGAATCTGCTGGTTTAGTTTCAACAACTTTCTCATCTTTTTTAACTGTTGCCTTCAAAGCTTCGTTGGCTGAACCTAAAAAGCCCATTAACTCTTCTGCCTTATAGGTTTCCCAAAACTCTAATTCCGCTTTGCTTGATACTAATTTTTTAATACGATCGACATCTTTGGCACCAGGTAATTCAATTAATATTCTACCCGTTTGACCTAGTTTTGCAATATTAGGTTGTGTTACACCAAATTTATCGATACGACTTCTCAACACTCCAAAGGCAGATTCAACTGACTCATCAACTTTCTTAGCCAAGACTTTTTTCACTTGAGCATCAGTCATGTTGAAATCAATTTCTCCTTGAAGATTTCTATTGGCAAAAATATCAGGAGAAGCTAATTTTACTGTTCCTTTTGAATTGTTATCAAACGCTTCATAAAAGGCATCTAGGTAAGATTGATTCCCTTTTTGGTTGGTTTTTGCATCTTCTAACGCTTTATTGAAAATAGGATTTTTAGAGTTGTTTGACAAACCTTTCAATACATCTTTTACCGATATTTGAAGAATAACGTTAATTCCTCCTTCAAGGTCAAGACCTTTATTGATTTGTTTGTCTTTTACTTCATTATAAGTAAAATCGGTAAAACCTAAACTGAATACTTTTTCTTTTCCTATAGAGTCAAGATATTTAATTTCTTTATCAGGATTATTCCCTGCAAAAGATTTGGCATCATTTTTTACCTTATTGGCCACAAATGTGAATGAAAGTTGGTAGATACTTACCAATGCAAATAGTATTGCGAAAAATTTAACGAGTCCCTTATTCTGCATTATTACTAAAAATTAATTAATTCTATGGTTTACTATTATAGGTTTTAAAAGCAAAAAACGCTTAAAATTCAAGGGGTTATATTACAATCCTTTGTATTTACAAGGTTTCGGCTTTTTTTGAAACGTGCAAATATAGAAATAAATATCTTTCTTAGATATTTAATAATTAACAAAAAAGATAATTATTGTTTATTATGTCTTTTTTTATTTATTTTTGTATTGTTCGTTCGAAATTAAAATCAATGAATGTATCCGATAGTTACACAAGGAAATACTAAAGAAGTAGTAAAAATAATTAAGCGATAACTACGATGAAACTCGATAAGAAAAACTTCAGAACTAAATACCTGTATTACTTATTTACACTTATTTTATTCAATTGTAGTACTCTTTTCGCTCAGTGCTGGTTGCAAATAGCTTCTGCTTCCTATAACCAAGGTTTTTATAGTGCTGGCATTCAAGTAGATGGTACCCTATGGTGCTGGGGACAAAATAATTTTGGACAACTAGGCGATGGCACCACTACCGATAAACTGGTGCCAACCCAAGTAGGAACTGATACCGATTGGGCTATGGTAGCGCTGGGTATTAACTCTACCTATGCTATTAAACAAAACGGAACACTTTGGGCTTGGGGTAGTAATAGCGATGGTCAACTGGGTGATGGCACAAACACAGGGCGTTTACTACCAGCACAAGTATTGCCAGGCACAACTTGGCTACGAATTTCTGCAGGCGAACAATTTATGATTGCTCAAAAAAGCGATGGTACCCTTTGGTCGTGTGGTAATGATGATTTAGATCAATTAGGAAGAGGTACTTTACCGTGAGATACAAGAATATTTCTCCAAATCAGCTCAGCTACCGATTGGTCAGCAATAAAATGCCAGTTAGCCCACACCCTTTTAGAAAAACCCAATCAAACGGTTTGGGGTTTTGGGCATGGAGGTTTTGGCAAACTAGCTACAGGTACTAACGGGGGATATTCTGTTCCTAGCCAACTACTCCCTGGCACTGGCTGGGTGCAAGCCACACCTGGTTCACAAAGTTCTTTTTTTAAAAATTCTAACGGCACCATTTGGGGCTGTGGTCAAAACGGTACTGGCAATCTCGGTATTGGTAACAATACACTGGGTATTTATACACTAACTCAAATAGGCACTGCTACCGACTGGCGCAGTGTAGAACCCAGCTCAGTGCATACCATGGCATTAAAAAACAATGGCTCGCTTTGGGCTGCTGGTTACAACACCTCAGGGCAAGTGGGTATCGGCACGCTTACCAACACCAATGTTTTTGTGCAAGTGGGTACTGCCACCAACTGGGCAAAAGTGCGGTGTGGACGCCAGCATACCCTAGCCCTAGACAACAATGGTACGTTGTGGGCATGGGGTTTTAATAGTTCTGGGCAACTGGGTGATGGCACCACGGTAAACAAGAGCGTACCCACCCAAATAGGAACGTGTGCACTTTGAGTGTGAACGAGGTTGAGAAAAAAGTGATGCAGTTGTTAACTAATCCTGTAGACAACCAAGTGCAACTGTCGTTTGCCTATGATGGTGTAAAACAAGTTACAATCTATAACACTCAAGGTCAGGCAGTACGCACCCAAACCGTGAGCCAAGATTTTACAAGTTTTGACGTATCGGGGTTTGCGGCTGGGGTATATTTTATACAATGTATTTCGGATATGGGCAATCAAACGGTGAAGATGGTGAAAAAATAAACTATTAAAAATAGTATTTTTTATTGGTTTTGTCTGGTCCTGAAATAGGTTTACACTAAAGTATAAAAATATGAAAAGATACTCAAAAACATCTTCATCATAGTGACAATCTAGATATTCAGAATAATTGAAACATTTTTTGTTTCTAATATTAGTGGACAAATTGTTTTCCAATACTAGCGGAGAAACTTTCCTCCAATATTGGTGGAGAAAAAAAAATGCCTTACGATTATTTAGTTTTTCAATACTGTTGGAGAAGAAAAAGATGCACGGTTTTGGTTTTGACTTAATTCAGTCCACTTTTTGCTGACGATTTACAGCTCAATGAGAGGAAATAGAAAATGATTAATATATTTGTTCCCTTTGTGAATGTTCTTATGACTGACAGCTAACTAGTGTATTTGCTATATTAGATTTTTTCAAATCTAAATTACTTTTATGTCAAGTTACCATTCAATTGACTTTTTATCTAACAAAATCTTTTAATTATTTGTTACCTTGTTTTATATCAATACTCTCTAAAGCTTAATCTATCATATATTGAGGTAATGGTTTAATATTTAAATAGTTGTATGTGTACATTAAATTATAAATTTTCCATGTTTTATTTGTTTTTACCAATTGCCAAGATTCTGTACCCCAATTAGTAGTTGTAGATTCCATTACAAACTTATAGTCAAAAACAACCGTAGCTAGCTTATCGTCTGTGAATATGTTAATATTATAAAACTTTTCTTCTAATCCAATATCTTTGAGTTGCGGATCATTTAATAGCTCATAAGCACCACTCTGTTCTATTTCTTTTACCTTAGGATCTAATTTTTTCCCATACTCAAAAGACTTGTCATGTGCAACAGAAATCCATAGTACTTTTTTATTGTAAAAAAGATTTGTTAAAGCAACAGAGTCTTTATTTTTAATGGCACTCTTAAATTCATTTATTAAATTTTGTATCTCATTTTTAGATTCTGATATTTCAATGTCATTAGACTCAATATTGGTATTTGCTTTAGATTCAGTGGCTTTGATTTTTTCAAAAGTAATATTTTTTCCAAATTCGGTAGTGATCGTAAAGGATGAAGTAGAAAAAATTTCTATTTTATATTTTGTTGTTCGGATAGATATTAATGACAATTCTTTTTGATCAGATGAAATTTGCCAAGTTCCTTTTTGAACTCCTTGTGGTGTAATTATGCTTAACGAAAAATCTTCGTTAAATTGATATCGAATTTCAGGGATAAAATTTTTAACAAGCAGTTCTTTTTGGCTTTCAAATTGACTAGCCGATGCTTTATCTAACTTTTTATAATTTTCTAATATGTCAGTGAAATAAGATTCTGTTGATTTTTCTGATATTTTCCATTGTCCTAAAACATTTTTTGAAAAATTGTTTTTTTGTGCACTTAGAACATTTATAACTAAGAATGCAATTAGTAATAGTGTTTTTGTTTTCATAAATAAAAAGATTAAATTTTTATAAATCAAAAATATAGTTATATAAAAATTAAACTAAAAAAACTATTCCAGATGACTAATAAATGATGAAAAAATGTCTAAAAAAACATAAATCCTATGTAATGAGTTAAATATAATTTAATTTTGATTTGTCTTTAGTAAAATGTACATTTTTTAAACATTTTAGAAAATTTAAAAATGAGGAACGCTAAAACTACTATATTTCACAGAGGATTATTGCTTCACTTTCTTTTTTGGCTTTCAGTGCTAGCTTTATTAATATATCCTAGTTTAATTGTTGATCAGCCTTTGCCTAATGACTATTACAGAAATACATTTAGTTTATTTACTTCCTTGTGTATTTCGGTATATACTAACCGATATTTATTGTTGCCTTTTTATAAAAGGAAAAAATATATTTTGTATTTGATACTAATGCTTTTGGTTATAACTGCCATTAGTTATGTTGAAAGTATTTTGTGTGAAAACTTTATTAATAGTTTTATTTTCAATCTCTTATTTGTTTTAATTACTTCTTTTTTACATTTTTATAGAAAAACTTATTTAGAAAATATTCACTTAAAAGAACTGCAAGATAGTGTTGAGTTAAAGCTTTTAAAGGAACACCTGAATCCACATTTTTTTTTTAATACCCTTAATATCTTATACAATGCTTCTATAACCAATTCATCTAAATTACCGGATCTTATTGTTAGTCTTGGTACAATGATGCGATATATTTTTAAAAGCATTGAAAAAGAAAAAGTACTTGTTATTGAAGAACTAAATTTTATAGATGTCTATTTGAATTTTGAAAAGATTAGATTTTCAGATCATATCAAAATTACTTACAATAAAGATATACAAGTACAAAATCAATACATACCGCCTATGCTTTTAATGCCATTTATAGAAAATGCTTTTAAGCATGGTGGACCTATTGGTAATAAAAAATTAGAAATAAATATCACTATTATAGTTAATAAATCATTTCTTATTTTCGAAATTAAAAACACAAATAGTATCACTAAAACCCAGAACTTACTATCATCGGTTAGAGGAATAGCAAATACAAAAAAAAGACTTGAGATATTAATTCCTAATCATCAACTTAGAATAGATTCAACAAAAGACTATTATTGTGTTTATTTAAAAATTCCTTTTTGATGATTAAAACCAAAATAACTGCTTATGGCATTTAAATGTATTGTAGTGGACGACGAAAAGCCCTCCAGAGAAATATTAAAAAAATTTATCACTAGCCTTCCAAATCTTCAATTAGTTGCTGAGTGTAATACTGCAATGCAGGTTATCGAGTTTACTTCACTGGAGTCTGTAGATATTATTTTTTTGGATATTGAAATGCCTGGTATGAGTGGTGTAGAGTTTTTAAAAATTATGCAAAATAAACCCGCCGTTGTATTTACAACGGCATTCGAAAAATATGCTATTACGGGCTTTGATTTAGGAGTAGTAGATTATCTTTTAAAACCTTTTTATTTTGAAAGATTTATTATTTCAGTTCAAAAATGTTTTTTTTATTTAAAATCAGACCAATTTGTTAAAACAAATACAGATCAATTCAAAGATATTCATTTAAAAGTAGATAAAGACATAAAGCGTTTTGATATCGATTCTATATATTACTTTAAATCCTTTGGAAATTATACTAGGGTATTCTTGCAAAATCGGCAAATTTTATGTTCAGAAACTCTTTCAGAAATTGAAAAAAAGGTAAAAGACAATAATTTTATAAGGGTTCATCGATCATATTTAGTATCAAAATCTAAAATTACTAAAACTTTACATAATGCTGTTTGTCTTGAAAATTATTCAGTTCCCTTAGGAAACAAGTATAAGTTAAATTTGTAATATACTTTGTTTAATATGAGCGATAAAATATTACTTCGAAAACGCTCTGTTATTGAAACAGTTTACGATGAATTATAAAATATTTGCCAAGTAGAACACTCTAGACATCGTTCTGTTGGAAATTTTCTAACGAATTTAATTGCTGGAGTTATTGCTTATCATTTTTTACCAAAGAAACCATCTTTAAGATATCAAACCATCAAAACCAATCAGTTAGCCATTTTTTTATTAATCGAGTTCAGGTTTATAGTGATTTCACTTTTTAATTCTTTTATAGTTTTATTGACTTTGGTCAATTTTAATTAAAACTTGTTAAAATAGTTTTGTCAAAAATTAAAAAACAGGAAAAATGAAAAAACTATTTATTTTATTCTCATCTCTATTTAGTTTGATTTCTTTTGCACAAACAGGAGTAATTAGAGGAACTATTACAGATAAGCAGTCAGAAAAAAGTATTGCAGGTGCAACTATTGAACTACTAAGTGAACCAAGTAAGGGCAGTACAACAGACGAGAAAGGAAATTTTGAATTATCAAATGTTCCTTTGGGCAGGCAAACCATTAGAGTAAGCTTTCTAGGTTATGAAAGTTCAACTGTTCCTGACATTGATGTCACAACGGGAAAAGATGTTATTATTTCAGTTTCTTTAGTAGAAAAATTCAATACGTTAGAAGAGGTTGTTATTGTAAGTGATGGTAACAATAAAGCAAAGTCAATCAATAAATTAGCCGCAGTATCTGTTCGACAATTTTCTCCCGAAGAAGTTAACAGATATGCTGGCGGAAGAAGTGACGTAGCACGATTGGCTTCAAACTTTGCTGGTGTTTCTACGGCTGATGATAGTAGAAACGATATTGTAGTTCGCGGAAATTCACCCACTGGTTTATTATGGCGATTAGAAGGAATTCCTATTCCAAGTCCTAATCATTTTGCCACATTGGGAACAACAGGAAGTCCAGTTTCGGCATTAAATCCCAATTTATTAGCCAACTCTGACTTTATTACCTCTGCTTTTCCAGCCGAATATGGTAATGCTATTGGTGGTGTTTTTGATTTAGGTTTACGAAAAGGAAACAATAAAGAATACGAATACACTGTTGGTATTGCTGCATTTCCAGGTGCCGAATTTATGGCAGAAGGTCCTATGGGTAAAAAAGGAGGTTCGTTTTTAGTGGCTGGTCGCTATGGAATTGTTGGTGTATTAGGCTTGGCTGGAACGGCAGCACAACCTAATTATAATGACATATCATTTAATGTTGATTTTGGAAAAGGAAAATTGGGTAATTTTTCGGTTTTTGGGATTTTAGGAAATTCTAACATTGATTTAATTGGTGACGATGTAGAATTATCGAGCGATGATTTATTTGCTACTCGCGATGAAGATGCCTTTGTAACCTCAAATTTTGGTGTTGTTGGCGTAAAGCACACTGTTGATATAGGTTCAAAATCGTATCTGAAAACGGTATTCAGTGCTTCTACATCGGGCAACACTTATGAAGAAGATCGTTATTTTAATTTAGATACTCCAACAGAGTTTAAACTTCGATTTACAGAAGTAGATAATACCGAAAATAGAATAACGTTTTCTACACTTTTCAACTCTAAAATATCTAAGAAAATAACATTTAGAAGTGGTTTGTTATTTGAAAATTTCTCATTAGAAAACAAATTGACCGATAGAGATAGACAAGATGATAATGATGGCGATGGTCAACCCGATTTCGTGAATCTAATTGATAATGATGGTTCTTTCTCAATCATTCAACCCTATGCTATGGGTCAGTTTAGATTGACCGAAAAATTAACGTTTAATGCTGGTTTACACGGGCAATATTTTTCTTTAAATGAAGAATTTGTTTTTGAACCAAGAACCTCTTTGACCTATGCTATCAATACTAAAAGCTCTATAAATATAGGATACGGTTTACATCATCAAAACGTAGCTGCACCGTTATTATTTTTAAATGAAAACATTAACGGAAATCTAGTTCAAAGTAATAAAAACTTAGATATGACAAGAAGTGCTCATTATGTTTTAGGATATGATTTGCGTTTTGCCGACAAATGGAGAGCTAAAGTTGAAGTTTACTACCAAGCAATTGATAAAGCAGCAGTAGAAAAAACACCATCAAGTTATTCTTCTTTGACCGAAGGTGCCGATTTTGGATTTTCGATAGATAAAAACTCATTAGTAAGTACTGGTACAGGTTTTAATCAAGGTGTGGAATTTACTTTGGAAAAATTCTTTAGCAAAGGATATAATTTACTTTTTACTACTTCACTATTCGAAAGTAAATATACTGGAAGCGATGGAATAGAGAGAGACTCCCCATTCAATAATGGCTACGTAATCAATGCTTTGGCAGGAAAGGAATTCAAAATTGGAAAAGCCAAAAAGAATATTTTTAGTATCAATACCAAATTTACTACTGCTGGTGGAAGATATTATACTCCTGTGGATTTAGCAGCATCACAAGCAGCTGGCTACGAGATTAGAGATGAAGCAAATGCCTTCAGCGCGCAATATGATCCTTATTTACGATTGGATTTGAAATTTGGCTTTAAATTCAATAGTAAAAAGAAAAAGAGTTCGCACCAATTCTATGTTGATTTACAAAATATCACAAACAACAGCAATGTATTCTCGAGAGATTTTAACAGAGTAACACAGCAAGTAAATCAAATTGACCAAATTGGATTTCAACCAGACTTTGGTTATAAATTTCAATTTTAAGTATTGTTAGTTTCATATTTGTTTTGTTTGATTTAGAGTTTGTAAGCACCTAAATGCGATGCAAACTCTAAATTTTTTATTGCTAAAGAATTTATTATGCTACATAGTTTAGAACAATTTACCAAAAAGTATGTTGAGTTTAATGCTACTGAATTATTTACATTGGCTAGTTTATTTAAACCCATATTATTTAATGAAAATGATTTTGTTATCAAAAAAAGTCAACATATATCAAATATATATTTTTTAGATAATGGCGTATTAAAATCATACATTGAAAACAATAATAGAATGTATCATGTTAAATTTTATTTTAGTCCTATCTTCTTTTCTGATTTAAATGCTGTAATTTACAGAAAAGAAACAACAAGAAATTTTGTAACAGTAAAAAAATCTAATGTATTTATCGCTAATTTTGAAGACATTATAAAACTAAATGAAAAATCAGAAAAACACAAACGTTTTTTTAAAATGATTTTTGAAGATGATTACTTGTTCAATTCAAATTTTATTATGTAACGAAGTACTTAAATTAAAATAAAAATGACTGATAATTTAAGATTTTTCTTGTCCAGATTTGCTAATTTAAGTGAGGAAGAAATAGAAGCTTTTGTTGCTATTTTTACTCCTTTCAGTGTTAAAAAATTAGACCATCTTTTTTTAGAAAATGACTTGGTGTCTCATATCTATTTTATAAATGATGGAATCATGAGAGGATATTACAATAAAGAAAACGCTGAAATAACAACCGAGTTTTACTTTGGTCCTACCATATTGACTGATTTGTTAGCCGTGAGAAGTAATACACCTACCCAAATAAATGTTCAGGCATTAAAACACTCCACTTGCATGGTGGCAAAATTTTCTGACCTCGACAATTTAACTGATAAATATCCAATCATAGAGACAGTCTTTTTTAAATTTTTAGAACATATATATCTTTTTGGTGTAACGCGACAACATTCTTTCATTTTTGATACACCTCAAGAAAGATACATAAAACTTTTTGGTGAACGTCCAAAAGTAATTGCAGAAATACCACAACGATATGTTTCTTCTTATTTAGGTATTAAACCCGAAACATTAAGCAGAATTAAAAATCGAATTTTTAAAGACTTGTAAAATGGAAAACTTAAAATTATTTACTTCCCATTTTGCTGAACTCAATGAAAAAGAGTTCACAGATTTAGAAGCATTGTTCCATCCCATAGACATTAAAAAAATGGATCATGTTCTGGCTTCAGGAACCTATGCTAAAGATTTGTATTTTTTTAATAAGGGAACTTTTAGAGTGTACCTTTTGAAAGATGGCGAAGAGTTTACTACTAAATTTTTATTCAGTCCATACATTTATGCGGAATTGTTTTCAATTCGGAAACTAACACCTACTTTTTTTAATATACAGGCATTAACCGATTGCGATTGTTATAAAGCTAATTTCAGAGAAATTGAAAAATTAATGGAAACAAGTCGTAACATAAGTAGATTGTTTATAAAGTTATATGAACACATTTATATCAATGGTAAAAAAAGAGAACTTTCATTTATTTTGGATTCTCAAACTAAAAGATACAATAATTTGATTGCTGAAAATCCTCAGATTATTGACCAAATCCCATTGCAATACATAGCTTCTTTTATTGGAGTAAAGCCAGAGACACTGAGTAGAATAAGAAAAAAAAAGCAATGAAGAATAATTTTTCTAAAATAAAATGGCGATGTCTCTAATCAACTTTTGCTAATCAACACAATACATTTACTTAAACTCTTTTATTGACTTTGGTCAAGAGTCTGCCAATTTTATAAAACTAAATTTGATTTAGCTCATAAATTAAATAATATGAATTTTATAAAACAAAAAACAATAGTTATAATTATATTATTGTGTGGTTTGGTTTTAGAGTCAAAAGCACAAATTCACAAAAAAAACACCTTTTACATAAGTGCAGCAGCTGGTTTAGCTCGGGCTGAGGATGGTTTGCAATTTCTAAAAAAGACTGATGCTACGCAATGGGCACCAATGGTAAATATTGGTGTTGGCTATAAACTTTTTAAAAATATAAGTTTGGAATTAAACAGTAGTTTTATGGTAACCAATCTTAAAGCAGAAGGAACTTTAGTAACCAACAACGAAAAAGTAGAAGTTAAAGCAAATCATGCTAATATTTTTTTAAATTCTTCTTTTAATTTACCAATTAATGAAAGAAGCGAACTCTTTTTTAAGCCTGGCATCGGATTGCTTTTCTCCAATACAGAAATTACATCAACTTCATCCACGGCCAAGATAGACAAATCTGTTTCTAATGTTGGATTTGTCGTAACAATTGGATATATGAAAAGAATTACAAATAAATTAGCTTTAACCACACAATTCGATTTTAGCGATTCTTATGGTAGTAAAGAAGTTTGGGAAGGTGATTTGGGATTGCTTTCCGTTGGGATAAAGTATGCTATAAATAATGATTAATACATTAAGATTTATTGTCTTTTACGACTCACTTTTGTTTATCATTATAAATAATTTTCATAATGTTAGAAAAATCAACAGTATTGAATAGTGAATTTACAACTGATTTTTTATCTAAAATATTGGTAGACGAATACGGTTTGTTTTTACAAACTAAGGTTGCATATTGGAACTTTGAATATAGTGATTTCTATTGCAGAAATAGATTGTTTGAAATTCAATCTGCTAAGTTATTCCTTATTAGTGAAGAAATTGGAAGGCAAATTATTGCTTTAGGGCATTATGTTGTGATGTCAAATGAGGATTTTTTTCTGAATTCTAATCTAAATGAAGTAAATTATAAAAACTGGAGCAAGCAAGAAACGACAAAAAAAATAATGGAAAACCATTTAAAAATTAAGAATAAGATAGAGGAATGGAGTAGTTTAGTTAAGAATGATGTAGATAAAAGCACTTATGTACTTATTGACAAAATCATTTTTAACCATAAAGAAATGATAAAAGAACTTAAGTTAACATGAGTTCGGTATAAAAAACACAAAATAGTATTAAAAAAGCGAATTATTTAGTGATAAAGGATATATTTCTAAGGCATTATTTACCGAACTTTTTGGTAAAGGAATACATCTGATTACAAAGCTTAAACTTAATATGAAATCGACTTCGCTCACTCCAATTATGGATGCCATTTTACTTCGAAAAAAGCTATTGCTGAGACTATAATTGACCAGCTTAAAAATATTTGTCAAATTGAACATTCAAGACATCGTAGTCCAAAAAACTTCTTCAATAACCTTTTCGCAGCTCTAATAGCTTACAATTTTAATGACAAAAAACCTTCTCTTAAAATAAACTTTGTAGATACTAAACAGCTAAATTTGCCATTATAGTTTTATCGAACTCACGTTAAGTACACATAACGGGTTACTTAATTATTTAAGCATTGCAGCCATTATAGGCACTCTTTGATACTATGATTTACTTAGTCTATTTTATCGTTTTCATCAAAGTGATACAATATTCATTACATAACTTATTATGCATGAGTAATAGTTTTTATCTATGAAAATCTCGTTTTGATAAGGATGTTTTTTGTTAATTTAGCACTATAATTTTATACTATAAATCAAATACACTATGGAAAATAACAAAGATCTGAACGCAGCTGCTAGTACTACTAGTTACAATGTGAACAGTGAAGCAAAATGCCCATTTATGGGTGGTGCTCTTAACAAAGGCGCTGGGGCTGGGACTAGGAATAGTGACTGGTGGCCTAATCAATTAAAGTTAAATATCCTACGCCAAAACTCATCCTTGTCTAACCCGATGGGAGAGCAGTTTGACTATGCTGAAGCGTTTAAGAGTTTGGATTTGAATGCTTTGAAAAAAGACATTAATGATTTGATGACCAACTCTCAAGATTGGTGGCCAGCCGATTTTGGTAGTTATGCCGGATTGTTTATTCGTTTGGCTTGGCACAGTGCGGGAACCTATCGTATTGCTGATGGTCGTGGTGGTGCTGGTTCTGGAACCCATCGTTTTGCACCTTTAAACAGTTGGCCTGATAATGCTAATCTTGACAAAGCACGGTTGTTGCTTTGGCCTATCAAACAAAAATATGGGAAGAAAATTTCGTGGGCTGACTTAATGATTTTGGCTGGAAACTGTGCTCTTGAGTCATCAGGATTTAAAACTTTCGGATTTGCAGGTGGTCGTGCCGATGTTTGGGAACCAGAAGAAGATATTTATTGGGGTTCTGAAGGTAAATGGCTAGATGATCAACGTTATACTGGAAATCGTGAATTGGAAAATCCATTGGCTGCCGTTCAAATGGGTTTAATTTATGTTAACCCAGAAGGTCCAAACGGAAATCCTGATCCGCAATTAGCCGCTCACGATATTCGCGAAACTTTTGGTCGTATGGCTATGAATGATGAAGAAACAGTAGCACTTATAGCTGGCGGACACACTTTGGGTAAAACCCATGGTGCTGCCGATCCTAGCCAATATGTTGGTCCTGAACCAGCAGCTGCAGGAATTGAAGAACAAAGCCAAGGTTGGAAAAATTCCTTCGGTACTGGTAACGGTGGTGATACTATAACTAGTGGATTGGAAGGCGCATGGACAACAACACCTACTAAATGGAGTAACAATTACTTCGAAAACTTATTTGGATTTGAATGGGAGTTAACCAAAAGTCCTGCAGGCGCACATCAGTGGAAACCTAAAAATGGTGAAGGTTTAGGAATAGTTCCCGATGCACATAATGCAACGAAAAGTCATACACCAATCATGTTAACAACGGATCTTTCGCTGCGAGTTGATCCTGCTTATGAGAAAATATCAAGACGTTTCCTTGCCGACTCAGCAGCATTTGATGATGCCTTTGCAAGAGCATGGTTCAAGTTAACACATCGCGACATGGGACCAATTGCGCGTTATCTTGGTCCAGAAGTGCCAAAAGAAGAATTGATTTGGCAAGATCCAATTCCGGCTGTAACTCATAAACTAATTGATACTAATGATATTGCTGCTTTAAAAGCAAGTGTATTGAACTCCGGTTTATCGGTATCACAATTGGTGAGTACTGCTTGGGCTTCGGCATCCACTTTCCGTGGCTCGGATAAACGTGGTGGTGCCAATGGTGGTAGAATTCGCCTTGCGCCACAAAAAAATTGGGATGTCAATAATCCTTCTCAATTAAACACGGTATTGGCAACATTAGAAACTATTCAAACTGATTTCAACAGAAATTTCACAGGAGAAAAACAGGTTTCTTTGGCTGATTTGATTGTCTTGGCTGGTTGTGTTGGAATTGAAAAAGCGGCTGCCAATGCTGGAACGCCAGTAACAGTTCCCTTTACCCCCGGAAGAGGTGATGCTTCACAAGAGCAGACTGATGTTGAATCGTTTGCCGTTTTAGAGCCACAAGCTGATGGATTTAGAAATTATGTTAAAACACGTTATACCGTATCTGCTGAAGATATGCTTATAGATAAAGCGCATTTACTGACGTTAACCGCTCCAGAAATGACGGTTCTTATTGGAGGTATGCGTGTATTGAACACCAACTTTGACATGTCTAGACATGGTGCATTTACCAAACGTCCTGAGACATTGACCAATGATTTTTTTGTGAACTTATTGGATATGAGTACCACATGGAAAGCTACAGATAATCATCAAGAAGTTTTTGAAGGACGTGACCGTTCAACTGGTGCGTTGAAATGGACAGGAACTCGTGTTGATCTCATCTTTGGTTCTAATACTGAACTGAGAGCACTAGCTGAAGTGTATGGTTGTATAGATGGTCAAGAAAAATTTGTTACTGACTTTGTAGCCGCTTGGAATAAAGTGATGAACTTAGATCGTTTTGACTTGGTATAAGTTATAACATTAAAGTATGTAAAAGTAAAAGGTGGTCTGATTTGACCACCTTTTTTGTTTTAAGAAAAGATACTTTTATAGTGTTTATGACAATTATCATTTTTATTTAAAAATGCTACTACTACTTTTGGCTAATACAAAATAGCTTCATGTCAATCTCATTAGTACAAAAATATAACGTTCCTGGTCCAAGATATACCAGCTACCCTACTGTTCCCTATTGGGATGAGGATAGTTTTACTTTAACTGGATGGAAAGAGACTTTTTTGCGCAGTTTTCAAGAAAGTAATAGTAGTGAAGGAATTAGTTTGTATATCCATCTTCCGTTTTGCGAAAGTTTGTGTACGTTTTGTGGCTGTCATAAACGCATCACTAGCCGACATGAAGTAGAACATCCCTATATTAAAGCCCTACTCAAAGAATGGCAATTGTATTGCGATTTATTTCAAACTACTCCAATTATCAAAGAGATCCATTTGGGTGGAGGAACTCCCACATTCTTTTCGGCTGAAAATTTAGAAAAACTGATTACTGGAATTCTTAGCAGGGCAAAAAAAGCTATTAATTATGAATTTAGCTTTGAAGGTCATCCTAACAATACTACTCGAGGACATTTGCAAAAACTATACGACTTGGGATTTAGAAGAGTGAGTTTTGGCGTACAAGATTATTCCGAAAAAGTACAAAATGCCATTCACAGAAACCAATCCTTTCACAATGTAGCGAAAGTAACATTTTGGGCTAAGGAAATTGGGTATACTTCTATTTCTCATGATTTGATTTTTGGATTACCATTTCAAACGTTGGAAAATGTAATTGATACTATTGAAAAAACGAAATCGTTGTCCCCTGATAGATTGGCTTTTTATAGCTATGCTCATGTGCCTTGGATAAAAGGCAATGGTCAACGCGGTTTTAAAGATGAAGATGTTCCCAAAGACGATCAGAAAAGAAAATTATATGAAGTGGGTAAAGCATTATTAACTCACAAAGGATATCATGAAATTGGGATGGATCATTTTGCTTTAGAAGAAGACTCTATGTATAAATCATTTAAAGGCGGAAAACTTCATCGTAATTTTATGGGATATACTTCCTCAAAAACGCAGCTAATGATTGGTTTAGGCGTTTCATCTATTAGTGATAGTTGGTATGGTTTTGCACAAAATGAAAAAAAATTGGAAACTTATTATGAACGATTAAAACAAAATGAATTACCCGTTTTTAGAGGACATATCTTATCACAAGAAGATTTGGTAATTCGCCAACACATACTCAATTTGATGTGTCAGTTTAGCACTTCTTGGGATAATGTAGAAAACTATTTTAAAGAACTTACCGAAATAGTGATAGAACTTTCAGAAATGGAAAAAGACGGTTTAGTTGTATTGGGCGATAAATCG
>NZ_JBKCVI010000145.1:0-4015 GCF_046317795.1 Flavobacterium sp.
CTACGACTGTCTCGGCGTTTCCCACGGCCGTCGGGATTACACGACCAATATCGCTGATGTAATTGGCCGCTGAGCATTTAAAAGCTCACTAAATTTTCAAAGATCGTGTCTCAATGTTGTTGACACATTCCGCTTTCGCGATTTTCACTTTGACCTTATCTGTTTTTATAGTAAATCGATGAATGAATGGTGTTTCAAATGCGATAGCCCAGGGAACTTAATACGTGAGAAAAAATAATGTACATTTTTATTTACATCACAGACATTTTAGAAAAAGTAGCAAAGGTATTTGAAATTCTTAAAACAAGCCAAGATTTAATTACATGGCTTTATTCTATACTAACATCAATAGCAAGCGCAATTGTAGCTTATTTTTTCAAACTCAAACCAGACATTGATTACTACAATAAAACTAAACACCATCAAAATCACCCACATCTTCACACAAAACTCCAAGCAAAAGAATCAACTCCTATTAACATTAAACATGATAGTTTTCCACGACTGGTCAACTTACCTGAACAGATAATCAATCTTGGATTTAAAGAGATCACATATTCATTGTTCTTCGGCATTTTTTTATCAGGAATTAATATTATTCAACGAGTGATCCAGTCGGGATCAACACCCAAGTCGGAACAATATAGCTTAGAAGATGTCATAATACTTAATGTAACTATGGGTATTAGTGCATTTTTTCTGACAGCAATTGTCTTTCTATATTTTAGCTACGAAAATGATAATATTTCACTTTTTATAAAAGGCATCGGAAGCAAAATTTTCAGATATTACTTGGCTGGTATAGCTATTATTGAAGTTATCTCCCACTTTGATACTTTTGAGAAATTTAGAAGCCCTCAATTAATGATGGTATTTTGTCATTTAATGTTTGTAATGGTAAGTTTTATAGAAACATATATCGACTTGCTAATAGCAGGATGTTTTAGAAAACTTGACAACCACTACAAAGAATTTGCCGATATCTATGAGAATGCCAGCAAAAATGCGCTTAGGTCACTCGTTTTTAATTTAGCACTTTCGTCTATCGCCATATTTGCAAACCTTAAAAAAATCCCTGAGATAAGCTCGCTCTATACACTTGTCCCTATGGTACTTTTCAATCTGTATTGCCTGATATCAATCAGACTTAAGCTGTTTAAAGCAAGCGTTGAAGGTAAATATGTTTAAAATACAGAACATTAAAATTAAAGGCATAGAACCTTTTAGGAACCCTACCTCATTCTGGTTTTCTCCTTATTTTACCCTCATTCGAGGGGGCAATGGTGCAGGTAAAACAACCATACTTGAATCACTTGCATTATTAGGTCACTGCAATCTTATGGACAAAAAAGAAATTGATAATGATAAAAACGTCGACGAAACCATAAATTGTTACATTTTGTATAATATTATTATTGGTAAATGCTTCTTCGAAGCAACTAAAGAGCTAAAAGATTTACACGATAAATGGACTATATTACTTGATTCAATAAAGTACAAAGAACTGACTGTTCAGATATATCATAAAGAAAATCGAATCCTAAACGATTTAAAAAATGACCTTAAGGATGAAAAACTACTGAACGGTAAATGGGTAATTACCGGCAAAAAGGAAAATATCTCATTTCTTTGTGATTTAATTGATTTTTCTAGACCAAATCTCATTCAATCTGAAGAAAAACTAAGGAGTGAAAAAGTTCATGAAATAGCTAAGAGGCTAGTTCAAACAACTAAACCTGCAACTATTCCTTCTGATGTGGAACTAGATAACAAGCGTATCGAGAAAGCCGTGCAAGAAATGGAGACTGTAATTGAGCAAGTCAAACCAGATTTCTCTGAACCACAACGAAGCCAATTACTTGGCAATAATAAGTTATTGCCTCCAATAGTATGCTATTTTAATACAGATATGTACCATTATGGCCTCGGATTAGATATTCGTGAAAGTCCAAAACACCTATCTGAAGAATTATCTAGATTGGTTAAAGATCGCCTTCGAATTGTAAATAAAGCTAATGGTGAATTATACAATTTTGATTCACTTCAAGAATTCTGGAGCAGTATTTATAAAAGCGATGAAGGAGAAGAGCTTAATTCAATCAAATTTAAAGAACCCGAAATGGATATTGCCGAAATAAGAATAAAAGACTCTGACAAACAGGAGCGCAAATTTCTTAGCTCAGGAGAAAATCAAACATTATCTCTTGGTATAGTATTTGGCGCACTTAAGCCAAATCACTCTATAATTATGCTTGATGAACCTGAATTGCATCTTTCGCTGCCAGCTGCGTTAAATATGTATAATGAAATATATCGTAGATGTTTTTGTGATAACATCCAAGTGATTACGGTATCTCACTTACCTTTTGTATTCCCTTACTTTTTACACGACGAAGAATTAACTAAAAATGCTGCCACATTTTATGACATGTATGATGAAGGCCAGGAATTTTTAAAAAGCATTGACAAATACTCACCTACAAAGATAGATTACCTTGCTCATAAATATTTAAGTTTATACTTTATTCAGAAAACTTTTGATGAGAACAATCAATCTACAGTTAACGTGAAAAGACAAGGAAAAGCTTCTATTCAAGCTGCTAAGTATCAGAACAAAGAAATCAATTCAATAATCAGTCAAGCTGCAACCTCGCCGCCATCATTTATAGATGTTACTCATTCAATTGTAGATATTATGTTTTCATTGTTTGTAACTAAACCAAAATAAGAGGAATTTAATGACTATTTTGGATTATCTATTGACCAATTTTTATATGGGAGCTGGGATAGCTGCTGACGTATATTTTGCTACGCTCGCAAGCTTTCGATTATTTGGTGAAAGAGCCAACGGATCAACGTTAGATAATCCTGAGCTATTTAATAAACACCTAGCTGATTCTATTTGGAGTAATCCAAAAAACTATAAAATAAAACAATCTTTATTAGATCAATTTTTAGCGTTACCAACATTATTGCGGTGGATTACTTACAACACAATTACACATACACTCTTCCCATTATTAGGGATGTACCTAGTGATAACTGGAATCGCAATATGGAAGCCACTCACTTCGTTATTATTTTCTGTGGGCGCTGTGATGTTAGGCTTATTTTTATATCATTTAATCAATGAACATAATGATCGTCCAACAATAACATACAGTCAAGAAAAGCACAATAATTCAACACTATTTGACAAACACGTAACTCCAGTTATCGGCCGTATGAATAGCTTTGACCCTTTATTGCTAGTAGTTTTGGGGGTTAGCACTGACGCAATTAATAGCGGACTAGCAAAAGCCGCGGACACAAGAAGCTGGTCATTATTTCTGCTACTGCTTTCTTTTCCATTAGTAGGCTTAGTTGTAGGTTTTTGGACTTGGATTGCTGGAAAGCAAGCAAAGGCTTTTTTAGAATATTATACCAATATTCAAAACACTAACAATGATAGCTCTATTAATAAACAATCAAAAAAATTAGCAAAGTTTGAACTAATTGCTCTTGGAATTGAGATATATGTACTTGGTTATTTTTTTTGGCGCTCAGTAGCTAGTGCGATTTCTCCCTACATCGACAGAGATATTGTAGAGCAGAGAGGTTCTGCTTGGGTGGTATCTGCTATTAGTTTATTTATTATAACACTTATCAGGGGGAAGCTGATTTACAATAGTGTTCAAAAAAATGCAATTCATTCTTTTATCAAATAAACATAATGCTTCTGGGTTTAGTGTGGGTGTATCCCACTGATCCCTGTTAGCAGTAAGGACAACCCACTTTTGTGGAAGGGGATTGCCGTCCGGAATCTGGCCAGATTTCTAAACCCACAGGCTCTCGCCTTGATCTTCTGAATCGACGCTTTGACCGAGTCGTCGAGCGGAATGTGTCAACAACATTGAGACACGATATTTGAAAATTTAGTGAGCTTTTGAATGCTCAGCGGCCAATTCCAACAGCGAGATTGGTCGGTTAATCCAGACGGCCCGAGGCAACGCCGGGACAGTCGGAGATCCTTTAA
>NZ_JBKCVI010000146.1:0-22748 GCF_046317795.1 Flavobacterium sp.
CATAAACTCAGGAAAACAATCGGCTGCAGTGTATTTTAATTTAGGAAATTGTTATTACAAACTACACAAAGTGGCTCCAGCAATCTACAATTATGAAAAAGCATTATTGCTGAGTCCGAATGATACTGAAATCAAAACCAATTTAGACTTTGCCCGAAAAATGGCAATTGATGATATCAAAGTTATTCCAAAAGTAGGTTTCAACAAACTGCTCTCTGACTTTACTTCAAAATATCATTATGACACTTGGGCTTGGATTGCAGTCGTGTTTTAATTTTTGTTTTTAATGTTTTTTGCGGGTTATTATTTTTTAGAAAAAACAAGTTTAAAAAGAATTTTCTTTATCGGGATGTTTGTTTGGCTAGCTGGAATTTTCCTGAGTGCTGCTTCCGGATTTTACGAAAAAAGTCGTATTGAAAACGAAAGACCTGCAATCGTTTTTTCAGAAAACACTCCTCTAAAAAGCGAACCTAAAAAAGGAAGTCAAGATGCTACAATACTGCATGAAGGAACTAAAGTATACATTATTGAAAGCATTGCTAACTGGAAAAAAGTAGCGCTTACAGACGAAACTACAGGTTGGATTGAGGAAAGTGCGATTAAGGAGATTAAGAATTAGTGGTCAGTGTTCAGTAATTAGTGTTCAGTATGTCTATCTTTGCAAACTAATTTTGATATCGATTTAATCCTTCAAAAATCTTAAATCGTCAATCAACAATCATAATTCACGTGTCAAGAGACGAACAATTAAAAAACCGCTGGAATAATGTCGTTCAAATACTTTCCAATCAGTTTGCTGAAGGAGATGTATTGGATTTGGACGCTATTATATATTTAATCGGAGTGCAAGAACTCGGAAAAGTGCACCAAACTTTCAAAAAAGACGAGAAACTCAATCTGATGCACATTGCCATTTGTCGTTTGCTCGAACCATATGGTTTCTACGAATTTGATTTTGTAGACAAAGATGGTTGGCCACATTACAGCGTTAAGGAAGAATTACCGCCACTAAAAGCCGGCGAACAATCGGTTTTGATGAAAGAAGCCATTGTGAATTATTTTCTGGAAAAAGAAGTCATTGACTAAAAACTTCCAACTTCCAACTTCCAACTTCCAACTTTTCCCTAAATTTGCACTTTAACAATGACCATGATAGACAAGATAAAAGAACATATAGAAGAAGCTAAAGCATTCAATACGAAAAACAAAGAAGCTTTAGAAAATTTCCGCATCAAATACTTGGGAAGTAAAGGTTTGTTAAAAGAACTTTTCACCGAGTTTAAAAATATTCCAAACGACCAGAAAAAAGACTTCGGACAAGTTATCAATACCTTAAAAACAGTTGCCGAAGAGAAGGTAAAATCCATTCAAGAAGAATTAGAAAGCAAAGAAGAAGTAAAAGGAGTTTATGGTGATTTAACGCGTCCTTCTGAACCAATAACTATAGGTTCTCGTCATCCTATTTCATTGGTGAAAAATCAAATTATCGATATTTTTTCTACCATTGGATTCAATGTTTCTGAAGGTCCAGAAATTGAAGACGACTGGCATAATTTCACCGCCTTAAACTTGCCCGAATACCATCCGGCAAGAGACATGCAAGACACATTTTTCATCCAAACCAATCCAGATGTTTTGCTCAGAACACATACCTCATCGGTACAAGTGCGTTATATGGAAAATAACAAACCGCCTATTAGAACGATTTCTCCTGGAAGAGTTTTTCGTAACGAAGCGATTTCATCACGTTCGCATTGTATTTTTCATCAAGTAGAAGGTTTGTATATTGACAAAGAGGTTTCGTTTGCCGACTTAAAACAAACGCTTTTATATTTTACCAAAGAAATGTTTGGCAAATCTAAAATACGGTTAAGACCTAGCTATTTCCCCTTTACAGAACCAAGTGCTGAGGTTGATATTTATTGGGGTTTAAAAACCGAAACCGATTATCGAATTACCAAAGGAACAGGTTGGTTAGAAATTATGGGTTGCGGTATGGTCGATCCAAATGTGCTGAAAAACTGTGGCATCAATCCCGAAGAATACAACGGTTTCGCCTTCGGAATGGGAATTGAGCGTATCGCGATGTTATTGTATCAAATTGGTGATATTAGACTGTTTTATGAAAACGATGTGCGTTTCTTAGAGCAATTTAAATCATCAATATAAATTTCTAACCACGAAGAACACGAGGTTTTTTCACAAAGTTTAGTGACCGTAGCGCGTTCTTTGAGTGCTTAGTGGTTACAATTGATTTTTAAATGAAAATCGGCACTCTTGCGTTACGCTTTCCTTCAAATCCGACCGGTTTCAATGGTTAAAATAAAAATAAGACCTTTCAAAGAAAAAAGTAAAAGAGTTTAGCAGTAACTTAGGACTTTAAATTAAGTACGATGACAGAGCTTATTAAAGTTAATAATATTGAGGATATTGAAATTCTAACCATGGTTGGTCAAAAACAATCTTTCCCAAATCATTTTCACAATACATTTTGCATCTCTTTAATCACAGAAGGAATAGAATGTATTGAAATGGATAAAAAGCTCATTTATAGCAAAAAAAATTTTATTTCAATTAGCAATCCTTATGAGATACATTCTAATCCGTTAATGTACAAAAATCAAAAACTTTCTTTCCATACCATTTATTTTCCTCAAATTGTCATAGATGAAATTGCCGGTAGAAAGAATGTTTTCTTTGAAAAACGCTCATTCAAGGATCTAAAATTAAATACATATCTCATAGATGTAATAAAATCAACAAAAAAAAATCAAAATGAATTGAACCCTTCATTGCTCAAAAAATTTATTGAAAGATTAATTATTCATAGTTCTGAGAATATTAAAAAAGATGATTTAATGTTCAAAAATAACTGGGATAAAGCGATAAAATTTATAGATGAAAATTTAAAGAACAATGTTAATCTAGAAACTTTGGCATCAAGCTGCAAGATGGATAAATTCAAATTTGCTAAATCATTTAAATATTTTTGTGGAATATCACCGATGAATTATATGTTGATTAAACGAGTATTTGAAGCGAAGGAAACTATTTCAAAAGAGACTAACCTTACTGCTTTGGCTTATGAGTTTAACTTTACTGATATGTCTCATTTTTCTAGGCAATTCAATCGATATATTGGGCTTTCACCAAAAAAGTATCAGCAAAACTTGTCTGAATAGTTATTGCAAGATTATACAAGTGACTTTGTATTGAATAGGGTAGTTTTGTCAAAAAATATAAAATGAAAAAACTCATCTTATCCCTGTTTTTGTGTTCCTTTATAACGACTATCTACAGCCAGATCCCTAAAGAAAAACTACTAAATGATTATGATATTTTAGTTACTGAACTAAAAACATATCATCAAGGATTGTATCAATATGTTGAAAAAAGCGTCATTGACCAAAAAATAGACAGTATCCGAAAAACCATAGAATCTTCCAATAAAATAGAGTTTTTCAAAAAAGTAAATGCACTAATTGCACTTACTAACGAAGGACATACCGAAGCAGAATTGCCATTTTGGGCACAAATTAAGTTTGGTTTATCAAAATCGTTCATTCCTATAAAAATTAAATTCTCAGATAAAAAGGCCATAATAACTAAATATTTTGCAAAGGATAATCCTGGTTTAAATTTTGGTGACCAATTATTATCAATTAATGGAAGGACTATTGAACAAATCATGCAAAAACTGAGGCCATATATTGTTACAGACGGTTTTAACGAAACTTCTTTTTACGAATGGATAAGCTGGAATTTTCCGCTTTATTATACAATGGCTTACGGTAAAGAAAAAAAATTTAAAATTGAAGTTAAAGAATTTAATTCTGAAAAGGTAAAAACCCTTACTTTAAAAGGAAGAAATATCCTAAAACAAAAAGATAAAAAAAACACATTAAATACCATTATCATAAAAAACGAATTTGACTATTATTCTATTTCTGACAGTGTTTTTTATCTATCTATTCCAAATTTTTACAGTCTTGATGATTTTGAAACATTTTATGAAAAGGTTTTTAAAATAATAAAAGAAAAAAACACCAAGCATCTCATCATAGATGTTCAAAACAATATAGGAGGTGAGGAAGGAAATGAAAATCTACTAGCAAGTTACTTATTCAAAGAAGCATTTCAGAAATACGAGAGTGTTATAATCCCTATAGCTGCATATGATAATTTTAAAAAAAGTAAATCAGCTATTGCAGATGCTTGGGCGCTTTCTAATAACATTCCACATAGAGGTAAGTTTACATTAATGAGTGATTACTTTTCTGAATTCGGTTATAAAAAGCCAAAACAAGAGTTAGTTTATACAGGCAAAGTGTATGTGCTTACGAGTGGTGTTACATTTTCTGGTGGAGCCGAATTTGCAAGTATGCTTAAAATGACAAATAGAGCGGTATTTATAGGAGAAGAAACGGGTGGCGCTTATGAAGGAAATGTGAGCGGTGAAAGTGGGGATATAAAATTACCAAAAACAAAGATTAAAGTGAGTATTCCGATTGTACATTTTAAAATGGATGTTCACCCAGAAATTAGAGGGCGAGGTGTAATGCCCGATTATAATGTTTCACAAGATTGGGAAGATATCATAAAAGGGAAAAACAGTAAGCTAGAGTTTGCATTAAAATTAATAGAGAAGAACACCCGCTAAAACCTACACTATAAATCACAAATAATTCTTAAAAATGAAAAACAAATTCTTAAGAATAGGCATATTGTGCGTTCTATTAACAACCTTACAAATTAGTTTTAATAATGACGATAATTTTAAAGATTCTGATAGTATAGTTGCAATATCTAGAGATTTATCGGATTTTACAAGGGTTATTTTTAATGACGATATAAATGTAACACTTGTAAAAAGTACTTCCCAATCAGTTACTATTATGGTAAACGAGAATCTTGAAAGCTCAATCAATCCAAACTATGTAGAAGAAGTTCCGATTTTGTTTGTGGATAGAGTGATTGTAAGGTAACTATCTATTTCTGCTTATTGTATTCTAGCGTTTTTCGCTTTTCTCTCCAATTGTAATATCCAATTACAAATATTCCTAGAAAAAGAAAAACAAGAAGAGTAATTAAAAATTTTAAAGTAAAAAAAGCTTCGGAAAAAGAAGTTCCATACCAGTCTAATAACCCTAAAAATATGGGTAATAATAATCCAAATGGCAACCCTGATTTAATTTGACATTTCCATCTTTCACTCATATTAATCTAATTTTTCCGTTAATTTTTTAAATACTGATTTTGCATCTTTTCCTTCATACAAAATTTCGTATACCGCATCTATAATTGGTGTTTTCGCCCTGTATTCTTGGTTTAGTTTGTAGGCGCTTTTTACGGCATAATACCCTTCGGCCACCATACTCATTTCCATCATAGCTGATTTTACGGTGTACCCTTTTCCAATCATGTTGCCAAACATTCTGTTTCGCGAAAAAACAGAATAACCGGTAACCAATAAATCGCCTAAATATGCTGAGTTATTAATATTGCGTTTCATTTTATGCACTTTTCGGATAAATTTTTTCATCTCACGAATGGCATTACTCATGATAACCGATTGAAAGTTATCTCCATAACCCAAACCATGAGCAATTCCGGCAGCAATAGCATAAATATTTTTCAACATAGCCGCATATTCTGTACCTATAATGTCATCTGAAATTTTGGTTTTTATATAACTGCTCGACAATATTTTAGCAACTATTCTAGCTTTTTTTGAGTCGCCACAGGCAATTGTCAAATAGGATAATCGTTCCAGCGCAACTTCCTCAGCGTGACAAGGACCCGTAATTACACCAATATTTTCATACGGAATATCATATTTTTTATGGAAATGTTCGCCAACTATCAAGAACGTTTCGGGAACAATTCCTTTGATGGCAGAAAATATAACCTTGTCTTTTAAGCTTACCTTCAATTTTTCTAACTCTTTACTTAAAAACGCTGATGGAATGGCAAAAATTATATAATCGGCATAAGCAACCGCTTGGTTAATATCTGATGTTAATCTTAATTTTTTGATATCAAATTCAACAGAACTCAGATAATTAGGATTATGCCGTTCAGTTTTCAAATGATCAATTGCCGATTCACTTCTCATATACCAAGCAATTTCAGGTAAATTCACACAGAGCATTTTAGCAATGGCTGTTGCCCAACTTCCGCCACCAATCACTGCAAATTTTGGAGATTTATCCATTATTTAATTTATTTGAATTACCAAAAATACTCAATTAATATGGTTTTTAATAACTCATCTCTACAATCTCTCTAACTTTTTCCAGAGTTATATTTTGTTTTTCGCCAAGGGCTTTCCAACCTCTTTCTGAAAATCGATTGACAATAAAATCTGCTGTGTTTAGGTAGTTGTCTGTATTTTCGGAAAGTTTGGTTTTCATACCCATTTGATGGAAAAACTCTACTGTTTTAGCTATAGCTTTTTCTGCTTTTTCTTCAACGGTGTTTCCGGTGATTTGCCATACTCTTTCACCATATTGAGCTAGTTTTTCTTTTTTGGTTTCAAACATTACTTTATATAAACTTGGCGCTATGATTGCTAAGGTTCTCGCATGATCAATTTCGAATAAAGCCGTTAATTCGTGGCCAATCATGTGAGTTGCCCAATCCGACGGAACACCTTTTTGAATTAATCCATTTAGCGCCATGGTAGCGCACCAAACATAATTAGAAGCCAATTTGTAATCACTAGGGTTTTCAACTACTGCTGGACCAACTTCTATTAGGGTTTGCAAAATGCCTTCTGCTATTCGGTCTTGAAGCATGGCATCGTGTGGATATGTTAAATATTGCTCCATGACATGGGTAAAGGCATCAATAATTCCGTTTTGGATTTGTCTTTTTGGTAACGAAACAATTACTGTAGGATCAACAATAGAAAAAATGGGAAACAAAGCGCTTCCACCAAGTGTTAGTTTTTCTTGCGTTGCTTCAATAGTTACTACAGCACCCGAATTCATTTCGGAACCGGTAGCTGGTAATGTCAATACGGTTCCAAACGGAATAACCTTGGATTTGTCTTTAAATAAAATTTTCTTTTTTAAAATATCAATTGCATCTCCCTCATAATGAACCGCACCCGAAATAAATTTTACCCCATCAATCACACTTCCGCCGCCAACAGCAAGGATAAACGTAATGTTTTGAGATTTCACAATTTCAACTGCTTTCATCAAGGTTTCAAATCTTGGGTTGGGTTCAATGCCACCAAATTCAATGATTTCATTCCCTTTCAATGCAGCTTTTACTTGGTCGTAAACACCATTTTTAAAAATACTTCCGCCACCATAAGCCAAAAGAATTTTTGTGTTGGCAGGAACTAATTTTGATAATTTTTCTGTTTGTCCTTTCCCAAAAACATAGTTGGTTGGATTGTATAATTCGAAGTTTAACATAGTAATTTATTTAGAAGGTAAAGTTACAAAACACTTATAGGAATGATTGGTAAAGTATTGTTAAGTTTATTTCTTGTAGAAATTATTATGATCCAAATAATCCCATACTTTATGTGGTAGCAAAGCCGCAACATTTTTTTTGTTTTTAATGTTTTCACGAATGAAAGTAGCGGATATTTCCACTATTGGTGCATCGATTTTGTGAATGCGAGTATGATTTAATGCCGAACTTGTTTCTGAATGAGTTGATTCTGAGATGCGTGGATAAATGTATATATCGTGGTGTTGCAAAATATACTCGTAGTTTTTCCACTTATGAAAAGATTTCAAATTGTCTTCGCCCATGATTAAAGAAAATTCGTGTTGTGGATATTTTTCAATCAAGTGTGCCAAAGTATTTACTGTATAATTGGGCTGTGGTAATTTGAACTCAATGTCGGAAGGTTTTATTTTGGGATAATCCTCTGTTGCCAAAGTAACCATGTGTAAACGCTGGTAATCATTGAGTAACGTGTTTTTTTGCTTCAACGGATTGTGTGGCGTTACCACCATCCAAATTTGATCTAAATCGGAATGCTCCGCCATATGATTGGCAATAATCATATGCCCAACATGAATGGGATTAAATGTGCCGAAATAGAGTCCGATTTTCATTGTTTAGGAATTTAAAAGATTAAAAAATCTAAAATATCGAAAATATATTTTTTAGCTTTTTCAATCATTTAGATTTTTTAGATTGATAAAATCTTTCACCAACTCATACGCTTCTTGCTTCGCCATATCCAAATCATAGTTCTTAATAATAGTATCAAATTGTGGAGCTGTGGCTAGTTCGACGTGTGCTTTGGCAATGCGCATATTAATTTTATCATCAGTTTCTGTAGAACGTTCTTTTAAACGCCGTTTTAGCTCGTCTACACTTGGCGGTTTTACAAAAACGGCTAAGGTTTCTTCAGGAAATTTATGTTTGATTCGCAATCCGCCCGAAACATCAATATCAAAAATAACGTTTTTACCTTTTGCCCAAATGCGCTCGACTTCACTTTTCAACGTGCCATAAAAATTATCCCGATATACTTCTTCCCATTCAATAAAATCTTCCGCTTTGATGTGTTTTTTAAAATCGGCAATCGACATAAAATAGTAGTCTTTTCCGTTCACTTCTTCCCCTCTTGGCTCACGAGTTGCTGCTGAAATGGAAAACTCTAAATTTAGTTCAGGTTTTGCTAATAAATGCCTCACAATCGTTGTCTTTCCTGAACCTGATGGTGCTGAGAATACTAATAATTTTCCGTTGTTCATTTTTTAGAATTTATACTTGAATTATATCAATGCCTTCTTGCTCTCCTATTTTAACGATATTTTTTACATTATCTTTATTCCACTCCGTTGAAACAACAAATTTAATATTATCTGAACTCATTAAAATCTCATTTGAATTGAGGAAATGCCTTTTATTATTATGATTTGCATATTTTGACAATACATAATCAAGTTTGTTTATAACTCCTGTAGAACCTTGATATTCTCTTAAAAAACATTGTTTAAAGTAGAAAAAGTTGATTTATGATTATTTAAATATATTTTAACAACTTCAAGCACAAATCGGTTTTTAGGCAGCTTTTTACCATCATTAACAATGTACTTTGTTTTATCTCTATTGTTCATTTTTTTAAATCTTAATACTTAATACTTCAATCTTAATACTTCTTAATAACTTCTACAAAACATTCAAAACCTGCTCCTTAATTTTCTCCAACTCATCTTTCATCATCACGACCAATTTCTGCATTTCGGTATGATTGGATTTTGAACCCATAGTATTGATTTCTCTTCCCATTTCTTGAGTGATGAAACCGAGTTTTCTTCCGTTGGCTTCGGTTCCGGCAAGCGTTTCAATGAAATAATTTAAGTGGTTTTCCAATCGAACTTTCTCTTCGGTGATATCGTATTTTTCTAAATAAAATATCAATTCTTGTTCGAACCGATTTTCATCTACATTCTCTTTTAATTCATCAAGTGCAGTTCTTAAACGAGTTTTTACGGTTTCCACTCTTTCGGCATCATACGAAACCGCGTTGTTCATCAAGGTCATGATATTGGCAATGCGATGCAAAAATTCTTTTTCTAAGGAAACGCCTTCATCTTTTCTGAATTGCGCAATATTATCCAAAGCGTCATCAATTACCGTTTGGATTTGCTTCCACTCGGTTTCATCTATTTCGTCGCGCTCAGTTTTCAGTGCATCGGGCATTCTTACCGCCATTTTCATCAATTCAGTTTCATCAGCATTTGGAATTACTGCTTTCATTTGATTGATGTATCCTTTTATAATGGGCACATTAAGTTTGGAAGACGTTTCCTCGCCTGTAACTTCAACATATAATGAAAAGTCGATTTTTCCGCGTTCTAAACGAAGTGAAAGTTGGTTTCGTAAACCCAATTCCATTTCGCGAAAAACAGACGGCATGCGTGTGTTTAAATCCAACCCTTTTGAGTTAAGCGATTTGATTTCTATGGTAATTTTTTTGGTTGGTAATTGCAGTGTTGCTTTCCCAAAACCCGTCATGGATTGTATCATTCGTATGTTTTAATTGACATCAAATATATAAAAAAGTGTTCAGTGTTCAGTCGCTCCCGATAGATATCGGGATCAGTCGCAGTTTTCAGTTTTTTACTTTTCTAAATTGCAACCAAATTTATCAGGATTGTTAATCATATAATTGATAAGTTTTCCAACTTCTACCGCTTTTTCGTGTAAATCTTTATGAATTTCACTACTAACATATTCACATTCTAAGGCAAAATCAAGCCAAGTACTTGTTTCTGAATTTTCACCGTCACAATCGGTTAATTTACTTATGAAATGATTTACATACCTTCTTTTTCTATAAGCTTCAGCCATATTTTAACATACACTTCTTGAAGAACGTCTTATTTGATCTGTTAATGAATAGGTTTCTTTTGGGAATGACTTCGAAACTTTAAAAACATCCATTGCTAAAGAAAATGCTTTTCTGTATGCTAATAACTCTTTATAATCCATATATTTTTTATTACTATTTAATACTGAGACTGCTTACTGCGACTGAAAACTGAAAACTGCTTACTGACTACTTTTTTTCTGCGTCACCAAATAAACCCCAACAAAAATTAAAACCGCAGATACTATCTTAACCCAACTTAATTCATCTTTACCTAAACTAATGGCAAAAAGCGTAGCAAAAAGTGGTTGCAGATAAATAAAAACGGCGACTGTTGTAGGTTTCAATTCGCGCATGGAAACTAAGTTGAACAAATAGGTAAAAAACGTAGTGAAGACTACCACAAAACCTATTTCCCATAGGATTATAGAAGGTAAAGTTTGCCATTGAATTTCTTGATATTCATTCCAACCAAAAGGAATTACCATCAAAAGTCCAAAAGTATAAATCCATTTTACAAAAGTGAAAGCGTTGTATTTATCCATCAGTTTTTTAACGATAATAAGATAAAAAGCATAAGAAACAGCATTAATAAAAACCAAAAAATTCCCTAAAGAAGCATTGGTAGCATTGCCAATAGATTTGCCGTATAAGATTAAAAAAAACGTTCCAAAAAGTCCGAGTAAAATGCCAAATATCTTTCGCTTTTTCATTTTCTCTTTCATTAAAATGGTAGACAAAATCAATACAATAATGGGTGTTGTCACCATAATCACTGCCGCTGAAATGGGAGAAGTAAAACTCAATCCTTTAAAAAAAGTGAGCATGTTGAGTGCTACACCAAAAAAAGCCGCCGCTATAATTCGAGGGAAATCTTGCCGTTTAATTTTTTCTTTAGAACCAAAGAGGGAAATCAGCCAAAATAAAATTGTGGCACCAAAAACACGTATCAAAATAAATCCGTATGGTTTCACGTAGGTTGGCATCACATCTTTAGCAATCGTAAACGAAAGGCCATATATTATAGAAACCGTTGTAGCGGCTAGCAATGCCCAAGTTCTTTTCGACATTAACTCAAGACTTTTATTACTTCAATGATGTTTTTTTGGCCATTACCAATGTAAATCTTTTCATCAATAATGAAAACCGGTCGGCTTAAAAAAGTATAATGTTCTAATAAATATTTTTTATAATCGGTTTCGGATAAGGATTGATTTTTTAAATTCATAGATTTATAAAGTTGTGCTTTCTTGCTAAAAAGCGCTTCATAACTCCCCGAAAGTTGGTGCATTTCTTCTAATTCATTTTCCGTAATCGGGTTTTGGCGTATGTCGTGAAAGGTTAATCTGTCTGCGTTTGGAAGTGATTTTATAATTTTTCTGCAAGTATCACAAGTAGCGAGATAGTATATTTTATTAGTCATACAATTTCTTTTTGCAAAAGTAAAACTTTTAATGCCTACTAATCTTCCGTTAAAGAATTATTGTCTTCTTATTTTTTAAAATATCTTTGCCAAAAAACATTCATACAGTTGAAACGCTTTGGCGTTCCATCTTCCTTATAAAAACAAATATTAAAATAAGATGAAATTCAATACCAAAGTCATACATGGCAATCAACACCATGAAGCAGTAACAGGAGCGGTAATGCCTCCCGTATTTTTAACCTCAACCTACGCACAAGTTTCTCCCGGAAATCCCGTGGGTGATTATGAATATTCTCGTGCTGCCAACCCAACGCGTCAGGCCTTAGAAGATGCTTTGGCCTCTATTGAAAATGGTGCTCGAGGATTGGCCTTTTCTTCTGGTTTAGCGGCAACCGATTGTTTGTTACGTTCTTTCAAAGCAGGTGATGAAATCATAGCCATGGATGATTTGTACGGTGGAACCTATCGATTATTTACAAGGATTTATAAAGACAGTGGTATCAAATTTCATTTTGTGGATATGACTGATATGGAAAAATTCCAATCGCTTATCAATGATAACACAAAATTAGTTTGGGTTGAAACACCAACCAATCCATTGATGAAATTGGCGGATATTGCTGAAATTGCCAAAATAACAAAAAAACACAACATACTTTTTGCAGTTGATAACACCTTTGCTACACCCTATTTGCAAAAACCACTAGATTTAGGTGCAGATATCGTAATGCACTCGGCTACCAAATATCTTGGCGGACATAGTGATGTCATTGCTGGAGCTTTGATTATTAAAGATGCAACTTTGGGAGACCAATTGCATTTTCAAATGTTTGCTACTGGAGGAACTTTAGGTCCAATGGACAGCTTTTTAGTCTTACGCGGAATAAAGACATTGCATTTACGCGTTCAAAGACATTGCGAAAACGGCGAAAAAGTGGCTGCTTTTTTAAGCAATCATCCCGAAGTAGAAAAAGTATATTACCCTGGATTACCTGATCATCCGTTTCATGAAATTGCCAAAAAACAAATGAATGGTTTTGGCGGTATGGTTTCTTTTACCTTCAAATCTGGGAAAAAAGCTGATGCTATTTCTTTTTTAGAAAAACTAAAAGTATTCACTTTGGCAGAATCTCTTGGTGGTGTAGAATCATTGGCAAATCATCCTGCACTGATGACACACGCTTCTATTCCGGAAGATAAACGAAAAGAAATTGGCATCACCGATGATTTAGTTCGATTGAGTGTTGGTGTAGAAGATATTGATGATTTATTAGCCGATTTAGAACAAGCGTTTAGGTAATTATTCAAATTTGAGATACAAGCTATAAAATTATATTTTATTTATAAGAATATATTTATTTTATTCATAAAAAGATGTATTTCATCGATTTTTTATGTCGTTTTGAAGTGTTTTTTATTTAATATATATACTTTTATTTCGTATAATTAAATATGTAACCTTATGAAAACAATTGCCCCAAAAAATGCTTTCAAGCTGTTTCTTTTTTTACTAATACTATTTAGTGCAAAAGCCATTTCTTTTACAAAACTTCCAAACGAGGAAAGTTCTAGAGGTTCTGGATCTAGATTTAGTACTGTAAATAAGCCAAAAACTAATCAGAAAACACATTCTATTAGTTATGCTACTAAAAATAAAGGAAAAGCTGTACGCTCTATGAATGACAAACGCTTTAAGAAGTAATTTTATCAGAAAAGAAATCTAAAAGTGGTTGTTAAATATTGCTTTGAGATTAGTAAAATTAAAAAGAGCCGATTCGTTAAGTTGAATCGGCTCTTTTTTATGAATTATTTTTATTAAAAACCATAGTTTACTCCTAAACCAATAACTTCACGAACTTGAAATCCTCTAAAAGCATTGTCGTCATAAATCGTTTGGAAAGCAATATTTGTTGATAATGTTTTGTTGATTTTCATCACAATGTTTAATGTATAATCAAGATCTACATTTTGTGGGTCTTCTAAATAGTTTGTATATAAACTAAGAATGTTTTCTGCGGTTATATTTTCCATTAGTTTGAATTTATAATAGCCAATAAAAGAGGCTCCAAATTCAAAACGTGATGAGTCGCCTTGTTCAACACCGAATGAAGAACCAAATTCAGTAAAATGTGGATGAACGATTATTAATCTTGACGTTAATGGAGCTATATTGAACTTGAAATCATCACTTTTTTTCCATAACATACCCGGACCAATTTGAAAATAGGCAGGAGAAAAGAAATGAGAAATTTTTACATTCAAATTTTTGGGGTCAAACCCCGAATCAAATTGTGTTCTAAAATTAAAAAATGCAGAATAATACCAATATCCTTTGGCTTTTTTCCCTAATATAGAATTAAATTCAATTCTGTCGTCAGTTTTAACTAGTTCCTGACCGCTATTTTTTGACAATCCATAATTGGAAATTAGCTTGTTATCCCAAGTCCAATTATCACTTTTATAATTTATGTCATAATTAAACCCAATGTTTCCTGAGATATTACTTTGCCCTCCAGCTTGCCAATTAGTAAATGATGCTTGATTGGCTAATAAAGTAAATGTAACTATCTTTGACCAACCATTTGGTTTTTCTTCTTTAAGTTTGTCGACGGCTTCTTCTGTCCTCTTCAATCTATCTTTATCAGTCTCTTGAGAGAAAATAGTGTTTGCTGAAATCAATAATGTAATTGTTAATAAAATTCTTTTCATCTTTTTAATTTTTAAAATTATGGGCACAAAGATAAAAATTGAATTCACTTTTACAAATAAAATAAAATGCTAAATAACTGAAATTGTAGAAACTACTTTCCTTTTTTGTATAACGGAACCGCAGAACAGGCTTCGCCATACATCACACTTTTGGCTACTTTTTGAAGTTCTTGAATAGCAAAAATATAAGCACTTTCGGGAACGGATTTTTTTGAACAACCTTTTAAGATAACTGGTTTGTATTGGTATTTTGTGTAATCAATTTTAGATAAAATTTCTTGATAAAGAGATGTTTCTAAATCATTTAAACTTCCTAAAACAACTTTTTTTACAAAAGGTGAAAGATAGGTTGTGACTAAAATAGTTGCCCAAGCTGGAATAATAGCTTCGGTGGAACAATGAATCGCCACAAAATGATTTTCATATTGTTGCCAATCATAGTTTTTTAATGCTTCGCGAAAATCCTTTTCTTTAAGCAGAAGACCTTCGAGCAGCCACTGTGAAATATCAATCTGAGTTCGAATTCCACTTGGATAATAATCTTCCAAATCGAATACTTCGAGTGCAGAATTGGCAACTTTATTAATTATTTCATCCATTTTATTAGTGTTCAGTGTTCCGTTTTTAGTGTTCAGATATGCTGAAAATCTGCCAACTGCTACTGCCAACAGAATACTAATTCTAAAGCATTCCTAATTCTAATTTAGCTTCTTCACTCATTAAATCTTTGCTCCATGGCGGATCAAAAGTGATTTCAACTTCGCATGATTTAACGGTAGCTATTTTTTGAATTTTTTCTTCAACTTCTCTTGGTAGGGTTTCCGCAACCGGACAATTAGGCGAAGTTAAGGTCATTAAAACTTTTACCTCATTGTCTTCATTAATCATCACATCGTAGATTAATCCCAATTCGTATATATCCACAGGAATTTCTGGGTCATAAATGCCTTTTAGGGTTTTTACCACATTCTCTCCTAAGTTGATTTCGTCTTTAAATTCTTCCATAGTTTTGTTATTTAACCATATAAGGCGATTCAAGTTTATTCTTCTAATACTCTGTATATCTCGTTAATATAGGTTTTTTGTCCTTCTTTATAAATATTTGTCACATTAAAATTAATCATTAAACCCATAGGGATTTTCAAAAGTTTCATGTATGTTAATAGTTGAGCTTCGTGGATTGGTAAAATTTTTTCAACTGATTTTAATTCTACGAGCAGACAATTTTCAACAAACAAATCACATCTCAAATTAGCATCTATTTCAAGTCCTTTATAATTTATTGGAATTATAAGTTCAGTTTTAAATTTAAAATCTTTGATTGACAATTCCTTTTCTAAACATTTGTGATAAATACTTTCTAATAAACCAGGGCCAAGATTTTTATGAACTTCAATTGCTGCGCCATTAACATGATAAACTAAATCTTTTAAATATGTCTTTGTTAATTCCATCTGAATGCTTAAATGATCTTAAATGCCTTATATGGTTACATTAATTTTTATCATTAAATGCCAAAGCGTACATTTTTATTTGTTTTATCATCGAAACCAAACCATTCGCACGTGTTGGCGATAAATGTTCTTTTAGTCCAATTTCATCTATAAAATCGGTATTCGCATCCAAAATATCACTTGCTTTTTGATTGGAAAAAGCCCGTATTAAAATAGCAATAATTCCTTTGGTTAAAATAGCATCACTATCGGCAGTAAAAACTATTTTATCGCCTTTTTGTTCGCCATGAACCCACACTTTTGACTGGCAACCTTTGATGATATTGTCTTCGGTTTTGTATTGTTCCTCTAGTATCGGCAATCCTTTTCCGAGTTCGATAATGTATTCATAGCGGTCCATCCAATCATCAAACATAGAAAATTCAGCTACTATTTCATCTTGTATTTCTTTTATTTTCATTCTTTATGCTGAACTTGTTTCAGTATCTTTTATTACTACTCTTCTGTTTTAGCAAGTGATACTATTTTATTGACTATTTTTTCAATCTCTGCTGGTGGAAATCCGTGATCAAAATCTACAGTTTCATAATCTTTATCTTGATACCGAATTTTTAAATTGGCAATAGCCGCGCCATCATAAAACCGTTTTTGTGTTGGGTCTTTTAAATTTGGCAATTCTTCCAAATTAATTTTTTGAAAATAACCTACCAATTCTTTCCAATCTGAATCAGAAATTGTTACTTTTATTGGTGTTTCTTTTTCATCTCTGTCTCTCGAAATTGTTGCTTTTTGATTATTAATAATAATTCTTTGATAAAACCCACGAGTGGTTGCAGTGTATTGAATGGTACTATTAGCCATGTCATTTTGTGCTTGGTTACTACAACTTTTACCAAGGAAAATAGTTAGTAAAATCATTGAGATTGCTTTCATTTTTATATTTTTTAGCTTAACATCATTTGTGCTTTTTTCAAAGCATCGATCATGAAATCTATTTCTTCTTTGGTATTATAAAACGCAAAACTGGCTCTTATCGTACCCGGAATTTTATAAAAATCCATTATGGGTTGCGCGCAATGATGCCCTGTTCGTACTGCGATGCCTAACTTGTCAATAATTGTTCCGATATCATAGGGATGTATATTTCCAATGTTAAACGAAATTACGGAAGTTTTTGCCTCGGCAGTACCGAAAATTTTTAATCCTTCTATTTGCAACAATTTTTCTGTAGCGTATTCTAATAATTCATGTTCGTATTTCGCAATGTTGTCAAAACCTATTTCATTCAAATAATCTATTGCGGTTCCCAGCACAATTCCGGCTTCGATATTAGGAGTTCCGGCTTCAAATTTATGAGGCAAATCGGCATACGTAGTTTTCTCAAAAGAAACCGTTGCTATCATTTCACCTCCGCCTTGATAGGGTGGAAGTTTATGTAACCATGCCTCTTTACCGTAAAGAATTCCTATACCTGTAGGGCCACAAATTTTATGTCCAGAAAACACATAAAAATCACAATCCAATGCTTGAACATCAGGTTTTAAATGAGGAACCGCTTGAGCACCATCAATTAAAATTGCAGCTCCAACTTCGTGGGCTTTGTCAATCATATATTTGATTGGATTGATCGTTCCCAAAGCGTTGGATATATGATTTACGGTTACAATTTTCGTTTTATTCGAAAGTAATTTTTCATATTCTGAAAGGATTAATTCTCCTTTTTCATTCATTGGAATTACGCGCAATGTTGCTGCTGTTTTTTCGCAAAGCATTTGCCAAGGCACAATATTACTGTGGTGTTCTAAAGCAGAAACTAAAACCTCATCGCCTGCTTTTAAAAACGAAGCAAATCCATTTGCCACTGCATTAATTGCGTGTGTCGTTCCTGAAGTAAAAATTACTTCACACGCCAATTTCGCATTAATATGACTTTGGATTGTACCACGAGAAACTTCGTAGGCATCAGTTGCCAATTGGCTTAATGTATGAACTCCGCGATGAATATTAGCATTGATTTCATTGTAATATTTTGAAATCGCTTCAATCACCACTTGTGGTTTTTGCGAAGTGGCACCATTATCAAAATAAACGAGCGGTTTGCCATTGACTTTCTGAGAAAGTATTGGGAAATCGGCTCTTATTTTTTGTATATCTAGCATTTTATTATTTAGAAAAATTCTAAATACAAAAGTAGCTAAAATGGATTTGTAAAATGCTAAACAAATATTAATATTTTGTATTTATTAAACCATAAAAGCATTTAAAACAAATATGAAAATTAACTAACTTAAATGACCTTATATGACTTATATGGTTCAAAATAATTCCTTTTTTTTTGTTGTGTAAACCATATAAAGCAAGTAAGAAAATTTAAGAAATTATCTAACTTAAATGAACTTATATGACTTACATGGTTCATATAAATTCTTTTTTGTTGTTGTCTAAACCATATAAGGCACGTAAGAAAATTTAAGAAATTAACTAACTTAAATGTTCTTATATGACTTATATGGTTCAAAAATATTCCTTTCTTTTTGTTGTGTAAACCATATAAATGAGTAAAACTTAAATTCGCTTAAATGACTTATTTGGTTTAATATTTATAAATTGCTTGAAAATTAATTTCCATGAAAAAATTCCTCAAAATCTTTGCTGTTTTATTGCTAATTGCTTTGGTTTACTTGCGTATTGAAATCTATCCGCAACTCGATTTAATTTCCGGTTTTTCAGCTAAGAGCGTGGCTTCTGGTCATTTTATTGATGGTAGAAGTTTGGAAACCATTCAGCAAGGCGACAATGATATTGATAAAATAGATTGGGCAACTAATAAAATAGATGAAAAGCAAAGATTTGTAACATCCAGTGTTTATGGATTAAAAACGCGAAAAGCCATTTACCGAGAAGGATTAGGAGCGACTTTAATCAATGATGATTATGATGTTTCTAAACCGTATGAAGTTCCGAAAAGGAATTTTATTAAAAACGATTTGCCTTTTCCGTATGGAAATAATGAACTAAAAGCCTGCCTGCCGAATGGTATGGACACTATTTTTTCAAACATTGATTATGACAAATTAAATGCTGCTGTTGCCAATGCTTTTGACAACAAAGGCGAAATAAATAAACGTACACGGTCGGTAATCGTGATTTATAAAGATAAAATCATCGCCGAAAAATATGCCGATGGTTTCAATAAAAACTCTAAAATTTTGGGTTGGTCGATGACAAAAAGTATTACTGGAACTTTGTTTGGTGTTTTGCAAAAACAAGGCAAAATTGACATTATGAAACCAGCACCAATAGATGAATGGAAGAATGATGAACGAGCTATAATTACAATAAATGATTTATTGCATATGAACTCTGGCTTGGAATGGGAAGAAGATTATGGAAAAATCTCTGATGCTACAAAAATGCTTTTTCAAGCAGATGATATGACCAAATCACAAATAGATAAACCGTTAGTTGGAAAGCCAAATAACACTTGGAATTACTCTTCGGGAACGACTAATTTATTAAGTGGTATTTTGAGAAAACAATTTAAAACACATCAAGAGTATTTGGATTTTTGGTATTCGGCTTTGATTGATAAAATTGGCATGAACTCTATGGTTGTTGAAACCGATATGGCTGGCAACTTTGTGGGTTCGTCTTACAGCTGGGCAACAACACGTGATTGGGCAAAATTTGGTTTATTGTATTTACACAAAGGCAATTGGAATGGCGAACAAATTTTTGACGAAAGTTGGGCAAAATATGTTGCAAAGCCCACCAATGGTTCCAACGGAAAATACGGTGCACATTTTTGGCTCAATGCCAATGGCGACTTCCCTGACGTGCCAAGAGATTTTTACCGTTGTAGCGGTTATCAAGGGCAAATGGTAGCGATTTTCCCAAGCCAAGATTTAGTAATTGTGAGAATGGGATTGAGTGAGGAATTTGATTTTAATGGGTTTTTGAGTGGGGTTGTGGGGAGTTTGAAGAGGTAATAAACAAACTTTTTACTTATATTTACTGTCTAATTATTTCATTGCTAACTAAAATGAATTACTTTTTGTTAATATTTTTAAGTTACGTAAACCCCAATAAAATCAAGTGTTTAAAAATTGTTTCCCTCATAAGTAAGGGAAACAATAAAAGTTATTAACAATTTTTGTTTATGAAAAAAGATTTAACTATGTCGGCAATTGATCGACAAAACATTCTAAATAATAAAGTCGCTTTAGAAGGAATTCAAGAATACATTGGTGTAAGCGGTATGTTTTTCAAAGAAGAATACAGATTTACAAAGTCTCAAGTTTCTGATTTTTATGGTATTGACATTTCAACAATTGAACGATATTTGTCAAGTAATGAAGAAGAGTTAAAACACAATGGCTATGAAAATTTAAAAGGAAAATCTTTAAAAGACTTTAAAGAAGAATTTGGATGGATGTTACAAGAAGGTTTAAAAGCACCTCAATTAGGTGTTTTCAACTTCCGATCCTTTTTAAACCTTGGGATGATTTTAACGGAAAGTGAAAAGGCAAAGGCTTTAAGAAGTGTAATTTTAGACATTGTAATTGATACATTAAATCAAAAAATTGGTGGCTCTACAAAATATATCAACCAAAGAGATGAAGATTTTCTTGTTGCAATTATGAGAGAACCCATTTACAGAAAAGAATTTACAAATGCTTTAAATCTTTATCTTGATATGGGAAATTATAAGTATTCAATGTACACTGATAAAATTTACGAGGCAATATTTCATGAAAACTCTAAAGAATATAAACAAATACTTCAACTAGAGGAAAAAGAAAACCCTAGAGACACAATGTACTCAGAAGTGTTAAAATTAATTGCTTCATTTGAAATAGGAATTGCCGATGAAATGAAGAAAAAATTCGAGTTATTGAAAAGAAAATTAATTCCTAAAGAACTTGATGAACTTATTATTGAATTTTCAAATAACCGATTTTGGATACCTCAAATTGAAGACGTAAGAACTAAAATGGCTTGTAGAGATTATGGGTTTAGAAATGTTATTCATGAACGATTAAAACCATATATAAATTCATTGAATAGTGAAGATTATAATCGTTTTTTAGGAGAAAAAAGCAAGACTCTGATTGAAAGAGTTATGGAAGATGAACAATTACTTGATGTTTTTAAAAGACTTAAAGACAGATAATCATGTTTGAATATACTTATTTCGATGTTAAACATGCAATATTTGTTCATGACCAAATAATAATAAATTCTGGTGGAATTTTAGGTATAATTAATCAAGGATTAATTGGAAGTTCTATAGAACATATAAAAAATGACCTTTATTATCCAAACTTAGAAGATAAATTAACTCATTTGTTTTTCTCAATAAATAAAAATCACTGTTTTAATGATGGAAATAAGAGAGCATCGATAGCACTTACTGCATATTTTTTAGAAATAAACAATTGTGGTTTTATAGTACCTAAATTTATTGATCAAATGGAAAATTATTCGGTAGATGTTGCTGATAATAGAATTGACAAAGACTTACTACATGAAATAATAACTTCTATTCTTTACGAGCATGACTTTAGCGAAGAATTAAAGCTTAAGATAATTATTTCTAAATCTCAATAAATTCAACTCTATACAATCACCAAAATAGCCCCGATTATAGTGAAAATAAAAAAACTTTCCAATGCGGAAAGCTTTATGTTGTAACGAAAAGCGGGAAAATGGATGGCAAAAACTCACAAGCCATTCGCTTCTAAATTTTACAAATCAAATCCTAAATTCACACCCAATTTAGTAGCGATAATTTTAGTAATTCGTTTTTTGAGTTCGGGTATTTTAATGCTTTCAATTACCTCGTTGGTAAAGGCGTACATCAATAATGCTTTGGCCTCTTTTTTTGGAATGCCTCGTTGCTGCATATAGAACATGGCGCTTTCGTCTATTTGACCGATGGTACAACCGTGGGAACATTTTACATCATCGGCAAAGATTTCTAATTGTGGTTTAGCATTAATAGTGGCTTTATCGCCTATTAATATATTGTTATTTTGTTGAAAAGCATCTGTTTTTTGAGCTTCTTTTTCCACATAAATTTTTCCATTGAAAACTCCAGTTGAACTTCCGGCCAATATGGTTTTATAGTTTTGATGGCTTTCGCAATTGGGTGTCGCATGATTAACCAAAGTATAATGATCCACATGTTGCTTATCGCCAATAATCGTAATTCCTTTTAAGGTGCTATCAATTCGTTCTCCAAAATGATAGAAATTCAAATTGTTTCGAGTGATGTTGCCACCAAAAGAAAACGTGTGCACGGAGACTCTACTTTCTTGTTTTTGGGAAATATAGGTATTATCAATTAAGTTTGCCGATTGCAAATCGTTTTGAACTTTATAATAATCAACAATAGCGCGTTTTTGAGCAAAAATCTCGGTAACCGAATTCGTCAGCACTTGTCCCGATAGCAATCGGGATTCGTTTAACGATTGATGTCTTTCTATGATTTGAACGTGGGCATTTTCTCCAACAATTACTAAGTTTCTGGGTTGTAACATCAAAGCACTTTCAACTCCGGTTGAAAAATAAATAATCTCGATGGGTTTTTCTACAACCTTGCTTTTTGGGATGTTGATGTAGGCACCTTCATTTGCGAAAGCGGTATTTAATGAAGTCAAACTCTCGTCTATACCAGCTATTTTATTGAAATACTCATCAATAATCATCTTGTATTTTGGCTTGTTTAATGTCGAAGACATTAAGCAAACATCCAAACCTTCATGAGTAGTTGCCGAAAGAAACGAACTGTATTTACCATCAATAA
>NZ_JBKCVI010000147.1:0-4912 GCF_046317795.1 Flavobacterium sp.
TTGCTGAGCAGGGTACGGCTTTTGTGGGATTAGCTTTTTATTTCTTAACTATAACTTTTGTTTTAGGAATTTTTTTCACAATATTTTTTTTTGCTTTTCGTGAAGCAATAAATTCACTGATTTCATTTCTTTCCTTTTCTGTTAATGGTGGACTTTGAATTATAAAGTCAATACCTTTAGGTTCTTTTATTAAATTCATTTTTTATGATTTAAAATATTTTTTTACTAATTTTTTTGACGCCTCAGTTTCTATAATCATTCTTTGGTTTTTAAAATGAAATGCACCTAAACTTTCTTCATAATGCTTGATTAAGTTTGTTTTCGCAGTAAATGCAACAAATCCATCATAACCTTTTTGAAATGAAATTTTACAAGCAAAAGCAACTAAATTTCCTGCTACTCCTTCATAAAGTTTATTTTTTCCAATATTAAAAGGAGAACTTTCGAGAAGATTCATATAAATATGATCTTGTTCAATAGTTATACTCAATAATCCTTGAATAATTTTTGAATTATTAACTATGGTTAATTTATATACTTCTTTTTGTATGTTATTAAATTCTGATTTCCAGTCAAAATTCCAATTATTATTCTTCGTAATAATTTTTAAATCAATAGATGTCAATCTACTAACTTCTGTTTGAAAACTATCCCCAGAAATAGTATTCAATATTGAATCGGTTATTTTATCAATTATAAAACTTTGTGCTATTTGCATTTTATCACTCATAGGTCAAAAATACATTTTATTTGTTTAAATTAATTTACTTTTGAAGATATATTTGCGTTCCAACCAGCTGTCAGAAAACAGTTCTCGGCTAGCGTTTAGTTGCGAAGTTCGGAACTTTTTATTTTCTGTTAAAAATAAAATTCTTGCGAATCGGGGAATGTGAACTTACTACAAAATTCGCAATTGCGAGAAGCATCTATGTAAAAGCATAACTTTGAGTTTCCTAAAAACGAAGACTATGCAATTACAAGATGCCTTAACTATTACAAAGATATTCATTGGATTAGATATTCACAAAAAAAGTTGGACAGTTTCTATCCCCGCTTTGCAAAGTCTCCTGACTTTGCGGAATATTTTAAACTTTCTATTTTATTTATTTTCATTGTAACTTTTCCTTCTAGTTCTTTATTTTACCTCAAAGTCGGGAGAATTTTAGGAGCAGGAATTAGCCTCACTTAGTTCAGAGAATATTACACTCAATACATAGTAAGCGACTCTAAATTAAGTAATTGCAAATTAAATATTAAAAAAGGGAATTTAAGTAAAGGGCAATTACTCCTCCAACTCCACAATAAAACTATTCAAAAACGCCACGGAGTTTTGAATATCATAATGCAATATTCTATCTTCTTTTACCAATGGCACTTCTGCTCGATATGATTTCAAAAACATTTCAATAAAATTACTCGATTGTAATGGTCGTCTAAATTCAATGGCTTGAGAAGCATTCATCAATTCGATAGCCAAAATATGTTCCAGGTTTTCCATGATTTTCAAACACTTGGTGGCAGCATTCGCTCCCATGCTCACATGATCTTCTTGTCCGTTGCTCGAAACAATGCTATCCACACTCGCTGGTGTTGCCAATTGTTTATTTTGACTCGCGATACTGGCAGAGGTGTATTGCGGAATCATAAAACCTGAATTCAATCCCGGATTATCAATTAAAAATGCTGGCAAACCGCGTAAACCCGATATCAATTGATAGGTTCTTCTTTCGGAAATGCTTCCTAATTCAGACAACGCTATAGCTAAGAAATCTAAAGCCAAAGCCAACGGTTGTCCGTGGAAATTTCCCCCTGAAATAATCACATCGCTTTCTATAAATATATTTGGATTATCAGTAACCGAATTGATTTCGGTTTTAAAAACTTTCTTGGCATATTCTATCGCATCTTTTGAAGCACCATGCACTTGCGGAATACAACGAAATGAATATGGGTCTTGAACGTGTTGTTTTTCTTGTGTAATTATTTGGCTTCCTGCCAAAAATTCATTCACACGACTAGCAGTAACTATTTGCCCTTTGTGTGGACGAATAAAATGAATTAATTCATTAAATGGTTCTATTCGTCCATCAAAACCTTCTAAAGAAATTGTTGAAATTAAATCCGCTAAATAGGAATATTTCATGGCTTTTATCAAAATAAAACAGCCATAAGCGCTCATGAATTGAGTGCCATTTAGCAATGCCAACCCTTCTTTGGATTGTAATACTATGGGGTGCCAATTGAAATGTTTTAAAACTTCCGAGGACTGGATTTTTTTTCCTTCAAAATAAACTTCGCCTTCGCCAATCAACGGTAAAGACAAATGGGCTAAAGGAGCCAAATCACCACTTGCGCCTAGCGACCCTTGTGTATAAATTACAGGAAGAATATCATTATTGTAGAATTCTATCAATCGTTCCACGGTTTGCAATTGAACACCCGAATGGCCATAGCTCAACGATTGAATTTTTAATAACAACATTAATTTTACAATCTCACTTGGCACTTCATCGCCTGTGCCACAAGCATGCGATTTAACCAAATTGGATTGCAATTGAGACAAGTTTTCATTGGATATTTTCACATTGCACAACGAACCAAATCCCGTGTTTATACCATATATTGGTTTATCGTTCGATGCCATTTTTTGGTCTAAATATGCTCTACACTTTTCAATATTGACTTTAGCTTCTTCGGAGAGGGAAAGGGTTTTATTTTGCGTGATAATCTCTTTTAACTGCTCTAAACTCAATACTTCAGTGCTTATGTAATGCGAATGCTCCATTATTGTTGATTTTAAAGCACCAAAATTCAACAAACAAATGTTAATAAACAAGTTTTGCTCCGACTATATTATTGTGATATTGGTAATAAAACAGAATATATTTAAGAAAAAATGACATTATTTTTTTGGCATCCCATATAAAATGAGATTTTAATAAAAATGTTATTAAAACTTTTTTACTAAACAAAAAATACTATTTTTGGACAACTATGTGGAGAGCTATTAACAAATACCCTTTCAAAAAAATAACTAATTTATTAGCTGCAATAACTGTTGCTACCACAACAACTACAACCCCGTTTGGGGTATGATCTTTCATATAATCGCTATTTATGCACTTTCATTTAGAGAGACAAAAACTTTTAATTCATAATTTACAACTCATAATTCAATCATGATCATATTAAAATTTGGCGGTACTTCGGTAGCCAATGCCACTAATATTTCAAAAACCATTGAAATTGTTACCCACAAAAGCAAAGAAAACAAACTAGCTGTGGTAGTTTCTGCCTTTAGTGGCGTAACCGATTTACTGATACTAGCTGGTAAAACGGCTTCCTCAAAAGATAAAAGTTATAAAGACATCGTCAGTCAAATCGAGAAAAAACACAAACAAGCTATCGACGAATTAATCCCTTTGAGCGAACAAAGTGACATCATCGAAACGATTAACCATGAAATCAATGTACTGAAAACGTTGCTTGATGGTTGTTATCTTTTAGGTGAACTATCCAACAGAACCGCAGATATTGTGGCAGGATTTGGCGAATTATTGTCTTCTCAAATTATTGCGGTTGCACTGAAACAAAAAGTAAGCAACTCTACTTTCAAAGACAGTCGCGAAGTGATCAAAACTAATTCTAATTTTGGTAAAGCCAATGTGGACTTTGCTATAACCAATAAACTGATTGCGGATTATTTCAAAAGCAATACTAATCAGGTCGTTTTATTCCCAGGTTTTATCGCATCCTCAGTCGATGGCAATATAACAACGCTTGGTCGTGGCGGTTCTGATTATACTGCGGCAATAATTGCTGCTGCTGTGAAAGCTGATGTTTTAGAAATTTGGACCGATGTCAACGGCATGTTTACCGCCAATCCAAAGATTGTAAAACAAGCCCAGCCAATAGGAACTATATCCTATCAAGAAGCCATGGAGTTGTCTCATTTTGGGGCAAAAGTCTTGTATCCGCCAACCATTCAACCGGTTTTGAAAGACAGTATTCCTATTTTTATCAAAAATACTTTTGATCCCGAAGCTTATGGAACGTTGATTTCCAACAATCCAGCAACCACAAACAATCCAATAAAAGGAATTTCGCATATCGATAACATTGCGTTGCTTACGCTTGAAGGTTCAGGAATGATAGGTGTGGCTGGTTCTTCCAAACGTTTATTTGAAGTATTGTCAAATGAAAATATCAATGTGATTTTTATTACTCAAGCATCCTCGGAACATTCTATTTGTATTGGTATTTTGAACGCCGATGCCGACAAAGCTAAAACTGCCATCGACAAAGCTTTTGAATTGGAAATTGCACAAGCTAAAATCGACCCAAGTATAGTAGAGAAAGATTTATGCATCGTGGCTCTCGTAGGCGAAAGCATGAAAAACCACCAAGGCATTAGCGGTAAAATGTTCAGCACTTTAGGAAAGAACAACGTCAATATTCGTGCCATTGCACAAGGAGCATCCGAAAGAAATATCTCTGTTGTTATTAATGAAAAAGACGTTAAAAAAGCACTCAACACACTACACGAACGCTTCTTTGAAGACAATACCAAGCAGTTAAATCTGTTCGTCATGGGAATTGGAAATGTGGGCGAAAAGTTCATAGACCAAATTAGCCAACAGAAGAAATTCCTAAAAGAAAATCTAAAAATCAACCTTCGTGTCATAGCATTGTCCAACTCTCGTAAGATGGTTTTTGACGAAGAAGGAATTAATTTAAAAGACTGGAAAACTACTGTTGACCAAGGCGAAACAGCTAATGTAGCTACTTTTATATCTCGTGTAAAGGAATTAAACTTACGCAATAGCATTTTCGTTGATATTACTGCCAATTATGATATTGCCAATATCTACGATAAATTTCTAAAAGAAAATGTTGCCGTAGTGACTTGTAA
>NZ_JBKCVI010000148.1:0-14926 GCF_046317795.1 Flavobacterium sp.
TCGTTACACCCACCGGTGCGACGACGGCGAATTTTCCCTTGCTCAACCCCTTGCCGCGCGCCGATCACTTTGGCGGCTTTTCACCGGACGACGTGATTTACCTGGTGATGCCCGATCGTTTTGCCAATGGTAATCCAAACAACGATAGTCATCCAACGGTAACCGAAAAAGGAAATAGAGCTTTGCCGGGCGGAAGACATGGTGGTGATATTGAAGGAATTATCAAAAACATTCCTTATTTAAATGAACTTGGTGTAACTGCTGTTTGGAGCACTCCATTATGCGAAGATAACGACGAAACCTATTCCTACCACGGTTATGGACAATCCGATGTTTATAAAATTGATCCCAGATACGGAACCAATGAAGATTACCTTCGTTTAAGCCAAGAATTGCACAATCGTGGCATGAAAAACATTATGGATTATGTAACCAATCATTGGGGTTGGCAACATTGGATGTATAAAGATTTACCAACACACGATTGGTTGCATCAATTTCCAGAGTTTACGCAATCTAATTTTAGAATGACAACCCAATTTGATATAAACGCTTCAGCTATTGATGCCAAAAATTGTATGGATGGCTGGTTTGTAAAATCGATGCCCGATTTAAATCAATCCAATCCATTGGTTCTAAATTATCTTATTCAAAATGCAATATGGTGGATAGAATATGCCGATTTAGATGGATTTAGAGTAGATACGTTTTCTTATAACGACAAAGAAGGCATTTCTAAATGGACAAAATCCATCACCGATGAATATCCTTATTTTAATATTGTAGGCGAAGTTTGGATGCACGATCAAGCGCAAATGTCCTATTGGCAAAAAGACAGCAAAATTGGAGCCATTCAAAGTTTCAATTCCTATTTACCATCCGTAATGGACTTTACGTTACACGATGCTTTTGGAAGTGTTTTCAATGAAGATAATGCCAGTTGGGACAAAGGAATTATCAAAGTTTATGAAAATTTCACCAATGATTTTTTATATCCAAACACTAATAATTTATTAACATTTATAGAAAATCACGACACGCAACGCTTCAACCATTTGTATCCCGATTTCAAAAAATACCAAATGGCAATGACGCTAATTGCAACCATTCGAGGTATTCCACAAGTTTATTATGGTTCCGAAATTGGAATGGCAGGCAATAAAGATAAAGGTGATGCCGATATTCGACAAGATTTTCCGGGTGGTTGGATTGGCGATACGAATAATGCGTTTACCAAAGCCGGAAGAACTATTGTCCAAACCCAATACTTTGATTTTACTTCTAAATTACTAAACTGGCGGAAAAATAAAGCAGTTATTCATTCTGGAAAAACTACTCATTATGTTCCTGTAAATAATGTATACGTTTATTTCCGTTACAATGATACAGAAAGTGTAATGGTGGTTATTAATAATAGTAACGATAAACAAACTATAAAAACCAATCGTTTTCAAGAAAATACTAATCTATATAAAATAGGAAAAGACATATTCACAAATGCTTCTATTGAGTTAAAAAACGATATTACTATTGATGGAAAATCAGTTTTAGTTTTAGAATTGAATAAATAAATCATATAAGGCATTTAAGAAAATATTTGAAACCTTAAATGACCTTATATGCCTTAAAAGGTTAAAAATGAAAAAAATTATTTTATTACTCCTACTTATCACTTCAATTTCTTTTGCTCAAAACGCAAACAGAAAGTTCCTTTCTCATTCTTGGAAGAACAATATCTTAGAAATAAAAACTTCCGATGGAAATTATTTCATCAAACTCTATTCCGAAAAAATTATTGAAACATCCTTTATCCCAAATGGAGACCAGAGCGACAGCGAATTGGCGAAGCAAACTTTCAATCCAAATTCGCATGCTGTTGTAAAAACACCCGAAAAAATAAGTCCCTTTTTCAAAAAAACAGAAAGTTCATTAGTGCTTACTGCCAAAGAAATTATGGTTGTAATCAATAAATCACCTTTCAAAATAACCTATTCCAACAAGGGAAAAGTACTGCTTTCGGAAAAAAGCGGTTACATCAAAAGAAATGACAGTACCGAAGTTTTACAGTTTAATCTAGACAATTCCGAAGCATTGTATGGTGGTGGAGCTAGAGCATTGGGAATGAACCGTCGCGGCAATCGTTTGCAATTGTATAACAGAGCACATTATGGTTATGAAACCAAAGCCGAATTGATGAACTATTGTATTCCATTAGTTTTGTCCTCTAAATTATATGCCGTTCATTTTGATAATGCAGCTATTGGGTATTTAGATTTAGATAGTAAAAATAATAATACCTTAGAATATGAAACCATTTCTGGTCGTAAAACCTATCAAGTGATTGTAGGCGATACTTGGGAAGATTTAATAGCAAATTATACCGATTTAACTGGTAAACAACCTTTACCAGCACGATGGACATTAGGAAATTTTTCAAGTCGTTTTGGGTATCACACACAAGATGAAGTTGAAAATACCATCAAAAAATTTGAACAAAATCAAATTCCGGTTGATGCCATTATCCTCGATTTGTATTGGTTTGGAAAAACCATAAAAGGTACTATGGGAAATCTCGATTGGGACAAAGATTACTTCCCAAATCCAGACAAAATGATTGCCGATTTGAATGCCAAAGGAGTAAAAACAGTTTTGATAACCGAACCTTTTATTTTAACAACCTCATCCAAATGGCAAGAAACCGTAGATAAAAATGTTTTAGTAAAAGATAAGTTTGGAAAACCAGCCACATGGGATTTCTATTTCGGAAACACAAGCGTTGTCGATATTTTCAAGTCCGAAGGGGCAGCCTGGTTCTGGAATGTTTATAAAAGACTAATCAACCAAGGAGTTGGCGGCATGTGGGGCGATTTGGGGGAACCCGAAGTTTTTCCATCCAAAGTAATGACTGCTGCAGGCAAAGCGGATGAAGTACATAATATTTACGGACACAATTGGGCAAAACTACTAGCCGATGGTTATAAAAAAGATTTTCCAACACAACGCCCATTTATCCTAATGCGTGCAGGATATTCAGGTTCACAACGTTTTGGAATGGTGCCTTGGAGTGGCGACGTGAGCCGAAGTTGGGGCGGATTACAAAGCCAAATGGAAATTGCATTGCAAATGGGAATGCAGGGTTTGGGTTACATGCATTCTGATCTTGGCGGATTTGCTGGTGATTATTTTGACAACGAATTGTATTTGCGTTGGTTGCAATACGGCGTTTTCAACCCAATATTTCGTCCGCATGCGCAAGAAGAAGTAGCTTCAGAAGTAGCTCGAAAAGATATTGTCACTATGGAAAAAGCAAAGAAATCTGTAGAACTGCGTTACCAATTAATGCCTTATAATTACACTTTAGCTTTCGAAAATAATCAAAAAGGAACACCGTTGATGCGTCCGTTATTCTTTGAAGAACCCAATAATACAGCATTAGCCACTGTTGCCGGAACGTATTTTTGGGGCAATGACTTTTTGATTACACCAATTACAAAATCCGGAATAACATCAACTGAAGTATACTTTCCAAAAAGCAGCAATTGGTATGATTTTTATACCGATGAAAAACACAAAGCCGGAATAACCGAATCTATAAAAGTCAATGAAGATTATATTCCAACTTTTGTACGTGGCGGAAGTTTTATTCCGATGATTGAAACCATTCAAAACACAACAAAATATTCGTTATCCAACTTCAATCTTCATTATTATTTTGATGAAAGTGTTTCAAACTCTTCTGGTAAACTATATAACGATGATGGAACCACACCCAATGCTTTTGAAAAAGGTCAATATGAAATAATTAATTTCAATAGCAATACCAATGGCAAAACAGTTGTTATTAAAATGGCAACTGTTACAGGGAAAAACTTTACCACTACAGATAAAAATATTTCTGTTTTAATTCACAATATCAAAGCTAAACGCATCTTTGTTAACGGACAAGAACAGATTTACAAAACTTTTCAAGAACCATTGCAAGTAAATGTTACTTTGACAAATGGTACTACTTCCGAAATTAAAATTGAATACTAAAATTATGAAAAGAATAGCTTTAATTGCGATGATATTATTTAGCGGAATTTCTTTTTCCCAAAAAAAATCAACAACTCCAAAAACTCCTTTCGTATGGGAAAGTGCCAATGTTTATTTTATTGTTACCGACAGATTCAATAATGGTGATAAAACCAACGACCAAACCTACAACCGAAATAAACCAACCGGAAAACTTCGTGGTTTTGAAGGCGGCGATATTCGTGGTATAATCCAAAAACTGGATGAAGGATATTTTACCAATTTAGGCATCAATGTAATTTGGATGACGCCAATTGTGGAGCAAATTCACGATGGTGTTGATGAAGGCACCGGATTTACGTATGGCTTTCATGGCTATTGGACAAAAGATTGGAGTGCTTTAGATCCAAATTTTGGCACAAAAAAAGATTTGGCCGAATTGGTTCAGAAAGCACATGCTCGAGGCATCAGAATTATACTTGACGCTGTAATCAATCACACTGGTCCCGTAACTCCAAAAGATTCTGTTTTTCCTAATGACTGGGTGCGAACTTCACCAAAATGCACCTATAAATCATACGATACTTATATCAATTGTACGCTAGTAGAAAACCTTCCTGATGTTTTGACCGAAAGTAACGAGAATGTTTCCTTGCCTACCTTTTTAGCCAACAAATGGAAAAAAGAAGGCCGTTATGACAAAGAAATGGCTTCGCTTGATGCGTTCTTCAAAAAAACGGGCTATCCAAGAGCGCCGAAATATTACATCATGAAATGGCTTTCGGATTATATTATCGATTTTGGAATTGATGGTTACCGAGTAGATACGGTAAAGCATACAACAGAAGATGTTTGGGCCGATTTTAAAAAAGTATGTGGCCAAGCTTTCGCCGAATACAAAAAAAACAATCCCAAAAAAGTGTTAGATAACAATGCTTTCTTCACTGTTGGAGAAGTGTATGGTTATAACATTGGCGGTAAAAAATTCTATGATTTTGGCGATAAAAAAGTAAATTATTTCGAAAATGGATTCACAGGATTAATCAACTTCGATTTTAGAAACGAAGCCAAAATGAACTACGAAGAGTTGTTTTCCAGATATTCCAACATTCTGCAAAATGACTTGAAAGGCAACACGGTGATGAACTATGTTTCGTCACACGATGACAGTTATCCGTTTGATAAAAAACGCGAAAAAACTTTTGAAAGCGGCACCAAATTATTATTGGCTCCAGGAATATCGCAATTATACTATGGCGATGAAAGTGCCCGTTCATTAGATATTGAAGGCACGCAAGGCGATGCTACTTTGCGTTCCAACATGAATTGGGAAGACATCGTTAATGACAGTAAAACCAAAGAAGTGTTATCACATTGGCAGAAATTAGGATTATTTCGAAATAATCATCCTGCGGTGGGATCTGGCGTTCATAGTCAAATTTTGGCTACTCCTTATGTTTTCAGCAGAAGCTTTACCAAAGGAAAGTATTCGGATAAAGTTATCGTTGGTTTGGATTTGGAAAAAGGAGAAAAAAGTATTCCGGTTGGCACTATTTTCGACAACGGAACCAAAGTTAGGGATGCTTATTCGGGGGAAACTTCTACTGTTGTTAAAGGAAAAGTAAACCTCAACACGGATTTCGGGATTATTTTATTGGAAAAACTATAATTGACGAATTTTTTTTTACCATTAAGAAGTTAAGAGTGAATTAAGATATTCATTTAGACACTAAACTAAACTTAATGAAAAGCTTAATTCCTTACTGTTAAAATTATGATCAAAATAGGTCATCGCGGTGCGAAAGGACATGCTGCCGAAAACACTTTGGCTTCTTTCCAAAAAGCGATGGAACAGGGCGTTGATGGTATTGAATTGGATGTGCATTTGAGTTTGGACGCACAAATAATGGTAATTCACGACGATACTATTGATCGAACAACATCCGGACAAGGTATTGTAAAAGACTTTTCTGCAACTGAATTACAAGCTTTTGGAATTCCGACTTTAGCATCAGCCTTTGATTTGGTTAACCGAAAATGCTTTATCAATGTGGAACTCAAAACCTCTGAAACCGCAGATAAAGTTGTGGAACTTATTGAAAAGTATGTTTCTGAAAAAAATTGGGACTATGCTGATTTTATTGTATCAAGCTTTGATTGGAATGCTTTGCAGCAAGTTTCTTTTTTGAATGATAAAATACAAATTGGCGTTTTGACCAATACCAATTTAGATTTAGCATTGGCTTTCGCCAAATTCATAAAAGCGTATTCTATTCATCCTTTTCATCATTTGCTGACGAAAGAAAACGTTATCCAAATGCAATCCAAAAATTTTAAAGTCTTTCCATGGACGGTAAATGAACCCGAAGACATTATCTTTGTCAAATCTATGAACGTTGACGGTATCATTACTGATTTTCCAGATAGAGTTTAGACTTTTTATTGTCATTTCGACGAAGGATAAATCTCATCAAGATTTTTTTGTTATGTGATTTCTCCTTCGTCGAAATGACACAACTAAAATATTATAAACTAAAACAGCCCTTAAAGGTAATATGAACTCAAACTTCGATATAATCATTGTTGGCGGCGGCGCAGCTGGCTTTTTTACGGCAATTAATATTGTCGAAAAAAATCCCAAGCTAAAAGTCGCTATTCTCGAAAGAGGCAAAACGGTTTTAGAAAAAGTTAGAATTTCTGGTGGCGGAAGATGTAATGTTACCCATGCTTGCTTTGTACCGAATGATTTAGTGAAAAATTATCCTCGTGGCGAAAAAGAATTGCGCGGACCGTTTCATCAGTTTTGTTCGGGCGATACGATTGAATGGTTTGAACGCCATGGTGTGGAATTGAAGATTGAAGATGATGGACGGATGTTTCCTACGACCGATAGTTCCCAAACGATAATTGATTGTTTTTTGTACGCAGTTAATAAATTAAAAATTGAAGTTCTGACTGGACAAAGTGTGCAATCTCTTTTCAAAGGAGAAGATTATTGGAAAGTAGACACTAACCATGAAACTTTTTCTTGTCAAAAACTAATACTAACCACTGGTAGCAATCCTAAAATTTGGGAAATGTTACAGAATATAGGACATACTATTGTTCCTCCTGTTCCTTCCCTATTCACTTTTAATATCAAAGATTCCCGAATTGCAGCTTTGATGGGTGTTTCGGCTTTCGCCAAAGTGAAAGTAAAAGGCAGCAAGTTAGAAGCTGCTGGACCTTTACTCATTACTCATTGGGGCATGAGTGGGCCAGGAATTTTGCGGCTTTCAGCTTGGGGTGCACGCGAGTTATTTGAAAAAAACTATCAGTTTGTTTTAGAAGTCAATTGGCTCAATGAAGTTACTTTTGAAGAAGCTGTAGATACTTTGAAAGAGCTCAAGCAAGAACATGCCAAGAAAACCGTGAGCAAGAAATCGCCGTTTGAGCTCCCAAACAGATTATGGGAAAGTTTGGTTTTGGCAGCTGGTATCGACACCTCGACTGCGCTCGGTGAGACAAAGGAAACTAAATGGGCAGATTTGACCAAAAAACAATTGATGGATTTAGCTAATCAACTCACTAATGGACAATTTCAGGTCAATGGTAAAAGCACTTTTAAAGAAGAATTTGTTACTGCTGGAGGCATTGATTTAAAGGAAATCAATTTCAAAACCATGGAAAGCAAACGGCATCAAAACCTTTTCTTTGCTGGCGAAATCGTAAACATAGATGCTATTACTGGCGGATTTAATTTCCAAAATGCGTGGACGAGTGGGTTTATTGTGGCGCAAAGTATTACCTAAATTTATTTTTAAAATATTGACTTAGTTTACTCAAAATCAGTTACATTTGATTTTTATTTAAATCAAATTATGAAAAAACTAATACTACTACTGTTTTTCTTTTCAACTATTTATCTAAACGCTCAAATTCCACCAGCTGTACCTCCACCAATATCTGGTTGTACTAATAATAATGGTATCGGTGTTTTTGATTTGACTACTGTAATACCTTCATTATTAAATGGAATGAATCCAGCAACTACTGTAATTACTTTTCATGAATCGTTTACTGATATTCAAACAGGAGCCAATCCCGTTGCTAATCCAAATGCATATGTAAATAGCAATCAGATACCCTTTATTCATGCCCGAAGATTTGACAATACCAATAGTGAGGTTACTTTTTCAACATACAGTTTAGTTGCGAATAATTGTACTCCACCTCCAGTTTGTGGGGGCATTTTTACTGATTCTGGTGGATTAAGTGCTAATTATTCAAATAATTCCAACTTAACTACAACTATTTGTCCAACAAACCCAGGAGAATCAGTTACAGTGTCATTTACTTCGTTTAATACGGAAGCTAATCAAGATGCGCTTTATGTTTATAATGGTTCTAATACATTCCCTTCTCAACAAATACTAAGCGGTAACCCAGCAGCTAACGTTCCTGGTGGAATCGCTGGGGGTTACTGGGGCAATACCATTCCTGGACCATTTACTTCATCTTCTCAGGATGGTTGTTTGACTTTTAGATTTATTAGCGATGCAAACAATGTGTTAGAAGGTTGGACGGCAAATGTAACTTGTTCTATTATACCATGTGAAACACCAACCAATGTTACAGTATCAAACGTAACCAATACTTCGGCTTCAATAAGTTGGACCAGCACTATTGGAAATCAATGGATGATCTATATCGTTCCTATCGGCTCACCAATTCCTCCTCCAAATTCTTCTGGGATTGTAACATCAATTAATCCTATTGTAATAACTGGTTTAACTCCTGATGTATGTTATACTGCATATATAAGAACTTTATGTTCTTCTTCTTTTGATTTTTCAAATCCAGTCAGTTTTTGTATGTTCAATTGTGAAAACAATGCTGGATGTTCCGAAAATTTAACTTTAATTGCCTTTTTAGATGAAAACAATAACGGAATAAAAGATTCTGGTGAAGCTAATTTTAATCAAGGTAATTTTGTGTATCAAGTTAACGATTCAGGTGTCAATGTATTCGGAACTACCAATCAGGGTTATTATTATATTTTTGATTCAAATCCAAATAATTCGTACGACATCAGCTTTGCTGTAAATTCGGATTTAAGTCCTTATTACGCTTCTTCTGTTACCCAAAACAATATTACACTTCCTACTGGAAGCGGTACCAATACTTTATATTTTCCAATTGTAGTGACACAACCTTATTTAGATGTAAAAATACATTTAATACCAATTGGCCAACCTAGACCTGGTTTTGAGAATAGTATTTATTTGATGTATCAAAATAATGGTTTACAAACTATTGCTAACGGAACGCTCACATTTACCAAAGCTTCCAATGTAAGCATCGCCTCTATTTCACAAGCAGGAACAACATTAACTAGTACAGGATTTACCTATGACTTTACCAATTTAGCGCCTTTTGAAACTAGATATATTACTGTAAGTTTATTAGTCCCAACAATTCCAACTGTTTCTCTTGGAGATTTAGTAACCAATAGTGCTTCTATACAAATAAATGACGATATTAATTTAACCAATAATTCCTCTTCCTTAACCCAAACAATAGTGGGCTCTTATGATCCAAACGACAAAATGGAATCGCATGGTGGTAAAATTGTTTACAGCTCTTTTACATCGAATGATTATTTGTATTATACCATTCGATTTGAAAATACAGGAACAGCAAGTGCTGAGTTTGTTAGGATTGAAGATTTATTAAACAATCTATTGGATGAAAACACCTTTGTGATGCTTAATGCCAGTCATAATGTGAATACCAGACGTGAAGGAAATAAGTTGACTTGGCATTTTTTTGATATTAATTTACCGCCAACTATTACAAATCCTATTGCAAGTCAAGGCTTTGTTTATTTCAAAATCAAGCCCAAGCCAGGGTATGCAATTGGTGATATCATTCCAAACACTGCTGAAATTTATTTTGATTATAACCCCGCAATTATCACAAATACTTTTACAACTGAATTTGTTCAGGCATTGGAAAATCCTTCTTTCAACGCCAATACTATTTTATTGTATCCCAATCCAACGAATGAATTTGTTTCTATTTCCAATGTCAACGATAAAATAACTAGTGTAGTGATTTATGACATTTCAGGAAAGATAATTTATACTTTAAACAAAAATATACTTAGCACAATTGATATTAATGTTTCTAATTTTGCCAAAGGAATGTATTTAGTAGAAATAACTACTGAGAGCACTATAAAAATCATCAAAAAACTGATTGTCCAATAACAATCAACTTAAAAAAAAGACCTCTGAATAAAAAAATCAGAGGTTTTTTTTATTTATTCAACCACCAAATACTCCCATTTAAAACCGTTGCAAAACTTACCCAAGCCAAATAAGGAAGTAATAACATTCCGGCGACTTTATCTATCTTTTTAAATTGATTATAGCACTCAAAAATCAATAACAAAAGCAATATGATTTCGATTAAAGCCAATAACGGATTGTGCAACCCAAAGAAAAGATAGGACCAAAGTGCATTTAATGCTAATTGTGCAATAAATATTTTGAATGCTTTTTTTACTTTTTCTTCATCGGTGTCAATACGATTCCAAATCATGCCGCCTGCAACTCCCATCATAATGTATAATAGTGACCAAACAGGGGCAAAAATCCAATTAGGCGGATTAAAAACGGGTTTTACCAACGTGGGATACCAAGTGGTAATACTTTCTCGAGTGACCATTCCCGACAAATACCCTATAACAACACAGATGAGTACGACTGTTACAATTCTTAAAATTTTTTGCATTTTTCTTTATTTAATTTAATTCAAATATACTAAACAAACGGCACACTATTTTTACAAAAAAAGTATCTTTGCGCAAATAAATATTCTATGATTACTGAAAAGGATTTTGTTTTCACTACAATTACAAATGCTATTGAAAAAGGCAACTTTCAATGGAGTGCACCAAGTAACATTGCTTTAGTGAAATATTGGGGCAAAAAAGACCAGCAGATACCGGCAAATCCTTCTATTAGTTTTACACTTAATCATTGCAAAACGATTACCAAATTGGCTTTCGCCAAAAAACACTTCGATACTTCGCCTTCGCTCAGTACAAGCTTGCTCAGTGTGACAACTGATACCTTTTCATTTGATTTATTATTTGAAGGCAAACCCAAAGAAGATTTCAAACCCAAAATTCAAAAGTTTTTTGAACGTATTGAAAAGTATTGCCCTTATCTGAAAGATTATCATTTTACCATTGATACCGAAAATACTTTTCCTCATAGTTCGGGTATTGCTTCTTCCGCATCAGGAATGGCGGCTTTGGCTATGAATATTATGAGTTTGGAAAAAGAATTATCCCGAAACTTCGGGACTGAAATGACCGAAGATTTCTTTTATCAAAAAGCTTCTTTCTTGGCAAGATTAGGTTCAGGAAGTGCTTGTAGAAGTATTAAAGGAAATATAGTAGTTTGGGGCAATCATGCTGAAATTGAAGGCAGTTCGGATTTATTTGGTGTCGAATTTCCAGCTAAAATTCATGAGAATTTCAAGAATTATCAAGATACCATACTATTAGTTGACAAAGGCGAAAAACAAGTTTCGAGTACCGTTGGACATGATTTAATGCATAACCATCCCTTTGCCGAACAACGATTTGCCCAAGCTCATGATAATTTGGCTAAAATAAAAATCATTTTTGAAACTGGAAATTTAGATGAGTTTATTCAAATTGTCGAAAGTGAAGCACTGACTTTACACGCTATGATGATGACTTCATTACCTTATTTTATTTTAATGAAACCTAACACACTGGAAATCATTAATACAATTTGGAAATTTAGAACCGAAACAAAAATCCCTATTTGTTTTACCTTAGATGCAGGAGCAAACGTACATATTTTGTATCCCGAAAACGTTAGAGAGCACGTTTTGCAATTTATTAAGGACGAATTAGTTGGCTATTGTCAAAATGGTAACTATATTTGTGACACGATTGGAAACGGAAGTCAAATTTTAACCTAGTTACAATTATGGATATTCAAGCAGAAAAAATATCGTTAGCGCAGTTATTACTAAAGACAGAGGATGTTACAATTTTAAAAAAGGTTAAAGCTATTTTTAATTCACAAAAAGAAGATTGGTGGGATGAATTAAGTACTGCTCAAAAAGAAGCTATAAATGAAGGGTTGGATGATTTTGAAAATGGAAGAACTTTTTCTTATGAAGAGGTAAAAAAACAGTTAGGAATATTTTGAAAGAATTGATTTTTACTGAAAGAAGTCTCAAAGAAATAAAAAACATTTCTGAGTTTATTACAGCAAAATGGTCTATAAGAGTAAATTTAAAGTTTTTGAATAAATTAAAATCCAACTTTGACTTATTACTAATCAATCCAGAAATTTTTCCACCTATAGAGCAAAAAAAATTAAGTAAATGTGTTGTTTCAAAACAAACAACAATTTTTTATAAAATAGAAAAAAATCAAATTATCATCGTTTCGGTTTTCGACACAAGACAAAACCCTTTAAAAATCAATAAAATAAAATAATTTTCTTGCCCATGAAAGGACCCTTATTTTACTCAAAAATTCTACTCTTTGGAGAATACGGAATTATTAAAGATTCTAAAGGTTTATCAATTCCCTACAATTTCTACAATGGTGCGTTGAAAGTAGATGAAAATCCATCTGTTGAAGCCATACAATCCAACGAAAGTCTCAGACGATTTGTTACTTATTTGGAAAATCTTCAACAAGAACAACCCGAACTAGTAACTTTCAATATGGAAGTTCTAAAAACTGATGTGGAACGTGGTATGTATTTCGATTCTAGCATTCCACAAGGTTATGGTGTGGGAAGTAGTGGCGCATTAGTGGCCGCTATTTATGACAAATATGCCCAAAATAAAATCACCGTTTTAGAGAATTTAACGCGTGAAAAGCTGTTGCAATTAAAAGTTGTTTTCTCTCAAATGGAATCGTTTTTCCACGGAAAAAGTTCAGGTCTTGACCCTTTGAATAGTTATTTAAGCATTCCTATTTTAATAAATTCAACAGATAATATTGAAGCAACCGGAATTCCATCACAAAGTACCACTGGAAAAGGCGCTGTATTTTTATTAGATTCAGGAATTGTTGGCGAAACTGCACCGATGGTCAATATTTTTATGGAAAACTTAAAAGAAGAAGGTTTCCGTAAAATGCTAAAATCCCAATTCATTAAATATACTGATGCTTGTGTTGAAAATTTCTTGGGCGGCGATATCAAATCCTTATTTGCCAATACCAAGCAATTATCAAAAGTGGTTTTGAACAACTTTAAACCGATGATTCCCGAACAATTTCACGGCGTTTGGCAAAACGGAATTGACACTAATGATTACTACTTGAAACTTTGTGGTTCTGGTGGTGGTGGCTATATTTTAGGTTTTACCGAAGATTTAGAAAAAGCTAAACAATCCTTGAAAGACTATAAATTGGAAGTGGTTTACCAATTTTAATTTTCTAAAATGCTTAGCCGAAAATCCAAATTGTTACTGCTGAAAATCGCCAGCATGTTTTCTGTGATTCGTGGCTATAACATTCCCATTATTGCCTTAGCGCAATATTTATCTGCAATCTTTATTCTGGCTCCAAACAAACGAGCTCTGGATGTAGTTTTAGATTTTAACCTTTTTATTATTGTTATTGCATCAAGTTTAACAATTGCATCTGGTTATATTATCAATAATTTTTACGACAGCAAAAAAGACCTAATCAATCGTCCCAACAAGTCCATGTTAGACCGATTAGTGCGTCAAAAAACAAAGCTTCAAGTTTATTTTACTGTAAATTTTATTGTTTTTCTATTGGCTTTTTTTGTTTCTATCAGGGCGGTTTTATTCTTTTCAACTTATATTTTTCTAATTTGGTTTTATTCTCACAAACTCAAAAAAATAGTAGTTATTGGAAATTTGACAGCATCGTTTCTTGCCGTTCTACCCTTTTTTGCCATCTTGTTGTATTACAAAAACTTGTATCCTCAAATTTTTGCACATGCCACATACCTGTTTTTATTGTTATTGATTCGCGAAATGATTAAAGATTTAGAAAACATAAAAGGTGATGTTGCCAATAATTATCAAACCATCCCGGTGCTTTTTGGAGAAAACTTCTCAAAAAAAATAATTTCAGTACTTACGGTTTCTACTGTAATTCCTATTTATTTTTTGATTGAAATTTTTGAAGTAGGTTATATGGATATTTACTTTTATGTGAGTTTGATTGTTTTGATTTTTTTTATACAAAAACTTTGGAAATCCGAAACTAAATCGGATTATCTAATGCTTCATAATATCCTTAAATTCCTTGTGGTTTCGGGTGTATTTTGCATTGTGCTCATTGAACCAGAAGTGCTTATTCGCGGTAAGAGAATTGTAGAAATTATCGTAAAATAGAACCCCAACTTCAGTTCAATTATAAAACCGTTTTTCAGATTTCAATATATTCTTAAGTTAAGAATTCTGTTCATTCGGAGTTAAAACAATCCATAGCTTTTTACTTCATAAAAACGTATCTTTGCATTCAAAATAAAAGAATTATGAATAAGAAGGACGGCAATAACAAAAGAGAAGGTGCTAGACCAACTAGTGCTAGATCAAATTCTAAAAAGCCAACTCCTGGTGGTATGCCAAAACGAGCTCAATCACCAAAAAAAGAAACTCGAGGCAAAGCCGAACACAGCGGTGCTGAAGCGCCAAAAAGAGCTCCTAGACCAGCAAAGTCGATACAAAACAATGTTTCAAAACCATTGAAATCAGACGATATTCGTTTGAATAAATACATTTCAAACTCGGGTGTTTGCTCGCGACGTGATGCAGATATTTACATTCAATCAGGAAATGTAAAAGTGAATAATGTGGTGATTACCGAAATGGGGTACAAAGTAAAACC